>JBEBGA010000693.1:0-1001 GCA_040081695.1 Pyrinomonadaceae bacterium | reverse complement strand
CCATTCTTGTCTGCGATCTAAATCATCAGGTGATCTACTGGAACAAGGGAGCGGAACGAATATACGGTTGGCTCGCGTCCGAGGCGTTTGGGCGACATATCGCTGATCTTTTGTTGGCCGGCAACCGCACGAATATTAACCAGGCAAGTGCCGCGCTCGAAAAAGCGGACGAGTGGAAAAGCGAGTCGCGACACACGACACGTTCCGGCGACAAACTAATTATCGAGGAGCGATGGACGCTGGTCCGCAACGAAACAAACCTGCCGGATTATTACCTGATAATAAACACCGACATTACCGATCAAAAAAGAACAGAGGAACATCTTTTTAGAGCGCAGCGGATGGAATCTATCGGCACTCTCGCCGGCGGCATCGCGCACGATCTAAATAATATTCTGTCGCCGATAATGATCGCGATCGATATGCTGCGGCTAAAAAACACGGATGATGATTCAGCCCGCTGGATCGAGATGATCAAAGAGAACACGGAGCGCGGAGCCGATCTTATCAAACAAGTTTTGACGTTTGCACGCGGCATGGCTGGTGATCGAATGCCAGTCCAGTTGAAACACATCGTCAAAGAGATCGTCGGCGTTTTGAAAGAAACGCTTCCTAAATCTATAGTTTTGGATTTTGAGATTGCTCCCGATCTCTGGACGATTTCGGCGGACCCGACGCAAATTCATCAGGTCTTAATGAACGTGTGCATCAATGCGCGTGACGCGATGCCCGCAGGAGGCAGGCTGAGCATTAGAGCAAGTAACACGGTCGTCGATGAAAGTTATGCTCGCATGAACATCGATGCTGTAAAGGGCAGCTATGTCATGTTATCAGTCAGCGACACCGGCACAGGCATTCCGCCGGAGAACGTGAATCGCATCTTCGATCCGTTCTTTACGACAAAGGACGTTGGTAAAGGCACGGGCCTCGGGCTTGCAACGACGATGACGATCGTTAAGAGCCACGACGGTTTTATTAATGTTTACAGCGAGGTTCAAAAG
>JBEBGA010000692.1:0-1007 GCA_040081695.1 Pyrinomonadaceae bacterium | reverse complement strand
AAAACAAACTGTCGAATAATTTCGAGATCGCCGAAGCTCATTGCGACGGGCCGTGCGGCGTTTACGATCCGGCCTCGGCACGGATCTCGGCTGAGGCTGTGCTTTCGATGACCAAGAAGATCCTCGATCTAAAGGCACCGGACAGCGGCGATGCCAAGGCGACCGCAAATTATCACAACACGCTGACGCGCTACATCATGGTCAAAGAAGAACAGGCACGCGTTGCAAAGGACGAGATCCTTATTCTATGGACGGACTATTTCAAGCCTGTTCACCTTGAGAAATACCCGAATCTGCACGATACGTTTTGGAAAGCAGCAAAGCTTTGCTCGGCAGCAAAGGTAGAGGTCAGCCTCGAACACGCGACCGAATTGATGGACGCGATCAAAGAGATCCACGGCATCTTTTGGGGCAGCAAGGACAAGGATGTCGCCTGGTACACGGCGTCATAACCCCTGAAGTTTTCTAGAATGGATGGCGAGGCGTTTCCACGCTTTTACCATCCATTTTCGTTTTTATGTCCAGTGAATTGCCGATCGCATCGTGGAAGGACCGACTGCTCTGGCTTATCGGCCGACGGATAGGCTTCGAGGTCAGCGGTGATTCTATGCTGCCGGCATTAAAGACAGGCGATCGTGTCCTTGTCGCTCCGCGTCAAACTCTAGTCGCGGGCGATATCGCTATCGCGAACCACCCATACAAAAAAGGCGTCCGAATGATCAAGCGTGTTGCTTCGATCGATCCGGACGCTAATTTTTTTCTGATCGGAGAAAATAAGACCGAGAGCACTGATAGTCAGACATTCGGAGCGATACCCGCGAAAGATATTCTCGGAAAAGTCGTCGCGCGGCTGAACTGAACGTATCTAGTATCTCGGCACTGACGCATCGACCTCGTCGGACCATGCTCCGATCCCGCCCTTTAGATTGATCAACCGGCCTTCAAAACCTGCGTCTTTCAGATAACCGATCGCCTTGGCGCTTCGAACGCCGCCCTGACACTGCACG
>JBEBGA010000273.1:0-4265 GCA_040081695.1 Pyrinomonadaceae bacterium | reverse complement strand
CAGGACCACTCCGTAAAGCGCGGTTGGCAGCGGTGCAAAGTGGTTTTCGCCCATCCAGCCGGTCGCAAACGGCACCATCGACAGCCAAAACAGCAGCAGCATATTGCTCCACAGCACTTTGCCGTTGACTTTGCGCGTCGCTTGGAGCATGTGGTGGTGGTTGTTCCAGTAGATGCCGAGATAGATAAAGCTCAGGACGTACGCAAGGAACACGGGGATGAGCGGTTTGAGCGCTTCGAGGTCGTCGCCGTGCGGGATCTTTAGCTCAAGCACCATGATCGTCATGATGATCGCGATAACGGCGTCGGAAAAGGCTTCGAGACGGGTCTTGTTCACGCGGCGGCCTCCGGCAGTTCCATTTTGACCAGCCCGTCAAACGCAACGTGATACGCGACGCCTTTTACCGGGACGGTCATTTCCTCTTCGGTCTTGCCTTCGGAATTGGCGATGCCGACGCTGGCGAAATAGCACGACGCGTCATGGTCACGGGCCAAGCGGCAGAGGTGTTGGAAAACTTCTTCGCCCTCGATACGGCCGCGGCCTGGGTGCATTGCTGTTCGCACGACAAAGAATGCAAATTCACCGTCGCGGGTAGCGACGATCTGCGGATGTTCGGTGCGTTCGCTGTAAACATCAGCGGACTGGATCTCCCAACCGGCTTCGACAAGCTGTTTATAGACGATCTCAACGCCAAATGCGTGGACATCGGACTCTAACATTAATTCAGGTTCGGTCATTGGGTATATTTTACAATGCGGACGAGGGAAATTGAACGCGGATAAAGCGGATTAGGCGGATCAACGCGGATCTGAATTGTTAATTTAAGTAAAAGGTTCTGATAAATCGCATTTCAGATCCGTGAAAATCCGCTTTTTATCTGTTAGATCCGCGTTCAATTCCCCCTCAGTAACTCGCAATGTTATATTACGATTATGGACATCAACGACATCAAAGCCGCACGTGACCGCATTGCCGGGTACGTAAAACGCACGCCGCTCGAATACAGTAGCAGCCTGAGCAAACATCTCGGGACTAATGTGTTTGTAAAGTACGAACTGTTTCAAAAGACCGGAGCGTTCAAACCGCGCGGGGCATTTAACAAGCTGCTCTCAATGTCCGAAGAAGAACGCTCGCGCGGTGTCGTTGCCGTCAGCGGAGGCAATCATGCACAGGCGGTCGCGTATGCTGCGAGCATGCTCGGCGTCAATGCCATCATCGCGATGCCGGAAAACACGCCCGAAACCTATCTCAACGCGACCCGCGGCTACGGTGCGACGGTCGATCTAAAGCCGACGATCGCCGAGGCGTTTGAGCGCGTTAAAGAATACGAGGCGGCAGGGCGAGTCTTTTTGCATCCTTTTGACGACGAACTCATTATCGCGGGCCAAGGCACGGTCGGGCTGGAGATCTTGGAAGACGTGCCGGATGTGACAGATATTTTTGTCAGCATCGGTGGCGGCGGTCTGGCCGGAGGCGTTGCAATGGCAGCAAAAGCGGTGAACCCGGATATCCGCGTCTGGGGCGTCGAAACGGTCGGGGCGGATGCGATGTCACAGGCTCTTACCGCCGGTGAGCCGGTCACGCTGCCGGCGATCACTTCGATCGCAAAGACGCTTGGGGCACCTTATGTGACCGAATCGACCCTGACTTTAGCTCAAGAGCTACTCGAATCCGTCACCGTCGTCACCGACGCCGAGGCTGTTGCCGCACTCACATTCATCGCCGAGCGACTCAAGGTGATCACTGAACCCGCGGCATCGTGCACACTCGCGGCGGCGGACAAACTGCGTAATAATTTTACGCCTGACAGTAAAGTCGTGCTGATATTCTGCGGCGGCAATACGTCTATCGCAGATGCCGCCGGATATTTGGCGATGTAATTAGGGCTTTTTCGCGGGGGTCGTTTTGGGATAAATAATGTCTTTTGCCTTGATCGTCGGCGTTGCCTTTGGCATATCCGCCCCGACCGGGACGATCCACAGCTCATAAGCAGGTTCTTCTCTAAACCCACCGTCAATTATGCCTATGCGGTCTGATGTAATACCGTTGGCGACTATCTGGGCTTTGATGCGCTTGAGGGCGACGTTAGCATAACCGCGAATGCTGTTACGTCCGGCGTAGACGACGACAAAAGCATAGTCATTGATACCGTATAAGCTGTCGGTGAGAATTTTGATGTGATCGTTTTCGAGATCGGGTGTTAGTTCGGCAAATTCATCTACTTTGCGAGCAGGGCCGACGACCTTAACGGTTTCCGTGAACTGAGACTGACACTCGGCTGGATAACCGCTTACCCAAAGACTTGCTGTGATCTGACGATCGAAACTGGCTCCGGTCGAATCGATACTGATACTTCGGGTTCCCTGGCCGTTTGCAATAATACCGGCCGACGTGGACCAGACAAAAGTCGGCGTGACCGAAGTATCACCGCCATTTACAGCTACCGATATCCCGAACTGTTCGCCTTCACGAACGATACGATTGCCGACGCCGCGCAACTCAAATCGCGGACACGGCGCAGACGCATTCGCCGCCGCAGCCGCTTCGGCCTTTTTTGCTTCGATATCCTTTTTTTCCGTTCCTTGCCCACTGATCGCTACGCACAATGCTGCTAACAGGACCGGTGTTAGAAAAAAAACGATTTTTCTCATTGCGAAATATCCTCCGACGGTGAATATCGCAATAATAGCACAACTAAGGTTTTGCGTGGAACGTCTATTTTGGGGGACCGATAAGGTAAAGTAATGCACCGTTACCCCGTTAGCCCAAAGCGGCATAACCCGATCTTTTGACGTGCGCTCCCGATGGGCCAGTTGCCGCATTAATAACAATATGCGGCATTTTGAAATGACAATAATCGCTAGAAACGTCTATTAAATCCCACCCGTTGCTGTTTCACAATACGAAACCACCTGTTTTTACTGGCTCTGACACCTGTTCCCGCTTTGGCACGCTCTTTGATACCGGTACTGTGGAAAATCAGGCCGTGCGGCCAATATGAATATTAGGAGTTAGTAAACTAACAATGAAAAACCAAAAAGGCTTCTCGCTTATCGAACTGCTCATCGTCGTCGTGATCATCGGCATCATCGCCGCGATCGCTATACCTAATTTGCTTGCCAGCCGCCGTTCGGCTAACGAAGGTTCGGCCATTTCGGCACTTAGGACCATTCACGGGGCACAGGCGACATATGGTGCAACATTGGGTGCCGGAAACTATGCAGGCGATACGGCTTTTGGAAGCTCAGTTGGGCTTACAGCATTGGCCAGTGCGAACATTATCGATGCGACGCTCGGCACGGGCACCAAAGGCGGTTATATCTTTCAGACGGGAAGCCGTCCGCGATCCGCTTCTACTCCGGCGACATATTGGGCATCTGCTGCACCTGCCACCGCAAGTGGCGTAACCCAAACTGGCTCGAGGCGTTTTGGTGTTATCACCGAAGGGACCCTTTATTGGAGAACAGATTTTCTTGGCAATCTACAGATCGATGATGCGGATATCCGACTCGGAACACCTATCCAATAGACATCGGCGACAAATGCGTGATTTTGCGGCTGTGACTTTTTCTGGTCACAGCCGCTTTTATATTGCCATTAAGACTTTTTCTTGACGGGCTTTTTAACGATTGGTTTAGGTTCGACAGTTGGTGATGCGGTTGGGGGCGGAGCTCCCTGAGGAACGAGCCAGAGTTCGCCGGAGGGATATTCTCTCAACCCGCCGTCGAGCGTGACGATCCGATTGGTGTCCATCCCGCGTTGCCTGACCAGATATGTGCGCATCCGCTTGATCGTGGTGGCGGCGTAGGTTTTCTTGCTCTTACGCCCGCCGTAAATAATGATGTAGCCGGTGCTTCCGGGGTCGTTTTGCAGGCCGATCGCAAAATTATCGAGCCTCGCCAATTCGTCCTCGAGCCCTATCCTACCAAACTCGTCATATTTCTGCGCAGCTACTACAATTACCGCCCTGACGAATGCGGTCGAGCTTGCGGACATCGGGCATTCTCTGGCAAATCCGCCGGCCTCGACCGTAGCCGTCACAGACTGGCCGTCGAGCCCGGTCGAATCAACCCTGATCACCGGCGTGCCCTGGCCACTCGTGATCTTGCCCGCAGAGATGGTCCAGCTGTACGTCGGATCTACCATGCGCGCGCCGCTTATGTTCACTACAAAAGTGATCGCATCACCGGCAACAACATCGTCGGATGGTGCAGTCAGTCTTATCGAAGGACACTGAGCGGATGCCCCAACAACGGCAGCCGCAA
>JBEBGA010000272.1:0-4270 GCA_040081695.1 Pyrinomonadaceae bacterium | reverse complement strand
GCCATGGAAGGGACAGATGCAACGATCCGTCGTGCAGGTGAGCTGGCAAACGGGAAGTTGACCGTCGTTAAGGTCGCGAAGCCGGATCAGGATATGCGTTTTGACGTGCCGGTTGTCGGAGTTCCAACGATTCAGACGATGATAGAAGCCGGAGCCACTTGCCTTTCGGTAACAGCCGGAAAAACGCTGATGTTTGAACGTGACGAAGTGATTAAACTCGCTGACGCGAGCAAGATCGCAATCGTTGGATCGTGAATTCTTGCAGAAGCCCGCACGAAGTAAGGGCATCGGCCACGGTTGATTCGCGCCGATCCTTGGCGAATGCATATCTAAGAATGCCCTTACTTAGTGCGGGCTTCGGCAACATAGAGCGGAAACAAATCTTTTTAGAGTGCGTATAACACTATCCGAATCACTCATTTTTGGAGAATAAATGAACAAGAAACTTTCTACTTTTCTATTGGTTGTCGGCATGTTGGTGCCTTCGTTGGCCTTCGGCCAGACGGTAAAGGTCAGCTCTGATGAGCGTAAGATGGCTGAAGAGATAACTGCCGGGCAGCTCAGCAATTATCTGTATTTTGTCGCATCGGACGCGATGGGCGGGCGTGACACGCCTTCGTATGGACTCGACGTCACGGCCGAGTTTTTGAAGATGAATCTTCAAAAATGGGGTTTCAAAGGTGCGGGCGATAACGGTACGTTCTTCCAGAAAATGGGAATGGCCAAGCCAAAGATCAACGCGGCCGGAACCACCGCAACCATTGCTGGGCAGCAGCTTACCCACGGCACGGATTTTCTTGCTGCGGTGAACGCAGGAACGGTGCAAAATGCACGGCTCGTATTTGCCGGCAATGGCTGGTTCGTCAAATCGAAAGACCTCGATCCGTTCAAAGGTCTTGATGTGAAAGGCAAGATCGTTGTCATTTCCGGCGAAGGCCTGCCGCGCGGCATGACCTTTCAACAACTCAACGCTAGCGGCCAGCGTGGTGTTGACTGGATCGACCCTGCTACCTATGCGAGGCAGAGCGGAGCGGTTGGGCTGATCACACTCTCGACGCCGATGATAGTGACCAACTGGGAGCGTACACGCCGCCAGCGTGAGACCGGCGGCGGGTTTTTCGTCGAGAAGCTTCGTGATGCAGCCGTCAGTTTTCCAACTGTGACTCTCAACCAAAAAGCGTCCGATGCGCTGCTCGCAGGCGAAGGCACCGACCTGGCAAAAATCAATGCAACATCGGGCGATCCGGTCGCGAGTTTTGCATTTGCCGATAGCAAGACGGCATCGTTGAATGTTGCGACTGATGTTGAACGAGTCAACACCCAGAATGTCGTAGCCCTGTGGGAAGGCAGTGACCCGGTGCTCAAGAACGAGATGGTTGCCATAGGTGCTCATTACGATCACGTTGGCACGAATCCAAATGCACCCGGCGAAGACAAGATCTGGAATGGTGCCGATGACGATGGCTCGGGCACCGTTGCCGTCCTTTCGATTGCCGAGGCACTGGCGAAAGGCAAAGTGCGGCCAAAGCGTTCGATCCTGCTCGTTTGGCATGCGGGTGAAGAGAAAGGCTTGTTGGGAGCTGAATATTTCAATAAGTTCCCAACCGTCAATATCAAAAATGTCATCGCCCAGCTCAATATTGACATGATCGGCAGGAGCCTCGATCCAAACAATGTCATCAAATGCGCTCCGGGAGTTCAGCGTTGTAATGAAAATCTTTCCAAAGCAAACGAGACCTACGTGATCGGAGCCGAAATGATGAGTTCTACCCTTGGAGCAATTACGAAAGGCATTGGGCATTGAAAAACTAAACCTGATTTCTCATTCATTTGGAACGCAGTTAGCAATGAATTATCTGCAAACCTTTCCCGATAGAGTCAAAAATATCGCCATGCTTGGTGCATTAGACCCCAAAAGCGGCAATCGAACCTTTTTTACTCCCGAAGAACTGGAACTGTTTAAACAGAGAAATGATGAACTTACCAAGTTTAAATCGCGTCCCGAAGTTCAAGCGGAAATCAAAAAAGCGGGACTTGATAAATCAAATTTGACAGTAAAAGAGATAGAAAAATTGCGTTGTATCACGGGAGCGTCAATGGTCGACAGCGAAGCCCAGATGTACTCGCGTTGTGCAGCCCGGTGCAAAAGTCTTTATCGATGCTGAATGAGAAAAGTTAGGTTTTGATGTGTCGAGCCGGTTCAGGTACGGCCCGACTTAGATTGCATTGGTGTGGATCTCAACGAGCTAGAGAAATCAGAAAACAACCCGCCAGCAGCGTTGCGACTCCGATTGTTTTTGGAATCGGCATCGCCTCACCCAATAATTTCCATCCTAAAACGACGCCAAAAGCAATGCTCAACTGGCGCAAGGCGATGACATAACTCGCTTTTCCTGTTTGTAGCGAATAAAGCACCAGCAAGTAGCTAAACGTGTTGAAAAATCCGACCTGAACTATCGAAAACTTATGCCTCGCCCATTCGCCTCTTATCTCACTAAGCGGATTCTTCACCAGGATAAAAATCGCATACGAGACTGCGACAATTGCCGTATAAGCATAAAAGTAGATGAACGGCGACAGAAAACTGATCGAATATTTGTCCCACAACGTATACCCAGCCGTAGTAAAAGCCGCCAAAATTGCCAAGGCGATTGCCGGGCTATTGAGTTTGGAAAATAAATTCGAGATTTCACCTAAGCTGAAACCTCTCAACTGTATCGCAAGCAGTCCGCTCAATATCAGCAAAATTGCGATAATTCCAACTACATCAACTTTCTCGTCTATCAGAACAAAGGCCAGAATTGGCAAAAACAGCAACGCTCCTGTTCGCGAAATCGGATAAACCAGCGAAAGTTCGCCACGTGTGTAAGCTTGTCCTAAAAACAAGTAATTAAAGATCACCAACAATGCTCCTACGACATAAAAAAGCCAATAATCTAATAGAGCGATTTCGTTTTTGACCACCAGATACACAAACGGCACGAGGAACAAACCCATTTCCACAATCTTGCTCAGACCGATGAAAACCTGGGTTCCGCCAGCCTGTTTAAGAACAAAATTCCAGTAGGCGTGGGTAAATGCTGAGATTAGAACCAAAGAATAGGCGAAAAATTCCACTTAATTTTGATGGCATTCGGCACAGCTTCCGACGATCGGATAACCGCAAATCTGGCACAATAGGAATTCTTCGATTTCGTTTGTCCGAAATCCGTAATTTTCCGTAAGACAGGTTTTGACATATCGTACAATCTCTAAGCAATCTTCAGCCGTCAACCTTTCGTTGTTTTTTGCCCAGGCAAATCTATTATTAAAGTCTGGAAACCTCGGAGCTTCCCCCCATTTCAAATCAGGGTTGGTTGACTTGGGATTTCGACCCAAAAGATGTAGATGAACTTTGCGATATTCTTTGGCGGTTTTGAAAACGCCTGTTGGATAAGCCTGCTCATTCAGAGCCCAATTTCCGGCTTCCCAATAATTGATACAACCATTTTCAAGTTGTGGCAGAGTTTCAAGCATCGCCCTTCCGGTTGCCGCCACTAAAAAAGCCCAATTTGTTAATTCAAGATGGTTTAGTTCACCTCGTTCCCAAACAGGGCGCGGCGGCTGTATCACCAAATTTCCGCCATCTTGGGCATCTACTAAAACTGATTCGTTATTAGGGACAACGACTTCTCCGCCGATACATTTGAAGATTTTTATTGACATATTTTTGTGTATTCAAATGCTTTTAGCTGTTCGGTTTAGTCTTAGGAATGTCACTATTCCAGATTTCCCGATGCAGTTTCCACTTTCCGTTTTCCGGTCGCCAAGTTGCAATAAAATTTCCTTTATCAAGACTTTTTCCGCCATCATCAAAAATCTCGTAACCGCCGATTTCGATAACCGCATTCTCGCCACCGATAAAGCTTTTGGGGGTTATTGCGATTTTGAGTTTGCTGTTTTCGCCATTTGAGTAATAGTGTTTGCGGATGTTTTCACGACCACAAATTTCAGGCATATTTTCCGGCATTATGCAGGCATCTTGAGTGTATCGTTCGATATAAAACTGAGCCTCGTTTTCAGTAAATCGGTTACCATAGACTTTGTTTGCCTCGTCAATCGTTGCTTCAACCGTTTTAATATCAAAGGTTTGACTAATTGATGCACGCCGTTTGTAATTGATTTTCCAATTAGTTTTCCAAGTCTTGCCGTCATCCGTCGAACTCTCCCAATTCCATTCGATTGAATCAGTTCGGATGTTCGAGAAAATCATTCGTTGTTTAACTTTTTT
>JBEBGA010000027.1:0-15539 GCA_040081695.1 Pyrinomonadaceae bacterium | reverse complement strand
TCCTTGGGCCGGCACAGGACCAGCCCGGCGACTACAACCGCAGCAAATCGGTCGGCGGTGTCGCAACGACATCTCTCCGCCGCGACGTGATCGACAAGTTGATTCGCGAAAACGGCTGGGTAGTCAACGACTATCAGAAAGAGATCGACGGTCAGCAGGTGTATGTAGTCGTCGCCCAGTCACAGGCAAAGAACGGCGCGGTGCAATCGCGTATGTTCTATTTCACCGAAGTTGACGGCAAGATCTACTCGGTCGCCACAAACTCACCTGTTCAAGAAGCCGAACGCCTCGCCGAGGAATCGGAGAAAGTTATTAACTCACTCAAAACCCGCGTTCGCG
Organism: Pyrinomonadaceae bacterium; assembly: GCA_040081695.1. GTDB lineage: Bacteria > Acidobacteriota > Blastocatellia > Pyrinomonadales > Pyrinomonadaceae > OLB17. Next base: position 15,200 of record JBEBGA010000027.1, on the reverse strand, counting down.
GAACACAGCGGGCGGCCCTGAAAGACTAACCCTACCTGCTCCCATTAAAATTATGAGCTACGAAAACCAAACATCCGTCGAATCATCGGTCACGCTGCCTGATCTGCTCAAAAAGATGACAGATCAGGGCGGGTCCGACCTGCACCTATCGACCAACTCCGCCCCGCAAGTTCGCGTACACGGACACCTGGCCCCGCTTTCCGGGTTCCCTGTATTGACGCCGTCCGACACCAAACGGCTCGCTTATTCCGTTTTGACCGACGCGCAAAAGCACCGGTTTGAAGAAAACCTCGAACTCGACTTTTCTTTCGGCCTCAAAGGAATGTCACGTTTTCGTGCCAACATCTTCAACCAGAAAGGTGCGGTCGGTGCGGTTTTTCGCGCGATCCCGTACGAGATCAAAACATTCGAAGCTCTCGGCCTGCCGGCGGTCGTTCAGGATATGTGCAAAAAGCCGCGCGGCCTGATCCTCGTCACCGGCCCGACGGGTTCGGGTAAATCGACGACGCTTGCCTCCATGATCGACAAGATCAATGTCGAGCGAAAAGATCACATCCTGACTATCGAAGACCCGATCGAATTTCTCCACAATCACAAAGGCTGTGTCGTCAATCAGCGTGAGGTTGCCGCCGATACGCATTCGTTCGGAGCCGCACTCAGAACCGCACTTCGCCAGGATCCTGACGTAGTACTCGTCGGCGAAATGCGAGATTTAGAAACCATCGAAATGGCCCTGCGTATCGCTGAAACGGGCCATTTGACCTTTGCAACGCTGCATACAAACTCGGCATATTCGACGATCAACCGTATCATCGACGTTTTCCCTGCCGGCCAGCAGGCACAGGTTCGCACGCAGCTCTCGCTTGTACTCGAAGGTATCATGTGTCAGACCCTGCTTCCGAAAGTATCAGGTGATGGCCGCGTCATGGCCCTAGAAATCCTCGTGCCAAATGCCGCTATCCGCAACCTGATCCGCGAGGACAAGATTCATCAGATCTACTCGATGATGCAGACCGGACAGGACAAATTTGGTATGCAGACGTTCAATCAGAGCCTCGCGACACTCTATCACAAAAAGCAGATCACGCTCGAAGCAGCGATGCAGCGTTCGTCCAACGCCGACGAGCTAAAAGAATTGATCGATCGCGGTTCGGGCTTAAACGACGCTTACGCAGGCAATGCCCGCCCGGCAACCCGTCCTCCGGCGAACGGCAGTCCGTACGCCCAGGCACGCAACATAGGCGAACGCCCACGTTAAGAATTTTTATTGGAGTAAATCATGCCAACATACGCATTTAAGGGAAGAAATCGTTTGAACGAGCTCGTTGCCGGCGAGAAAGAAGCCGCCAATCAGGACGAGCTGCGTGCCCTGCTCCGCCGCGAGCAGATCATCATGACGCAGGCCAATGAAAAAGGCCGCGAGATCGCCATACCCAAGCTCGGCCGCCGTAAAAAGGTCAAGGCCAAAGAGCTGGCCGTCTTTACGCGTCAGTTTTCTGTGATGATCGATGCCGGTCTGCCGCTCGTGCAGTGTATCGACATCCTCGGCGAACAGCAGCAAAACGCTTTCTTTAAAGATGTGCTCCGTCAGGTGCGCCAGAATGTCGAAGAAGGCTCGACCCTGTTTGCCGCTCTCGAAAAGCACCCAAAAGTTTTCGACAACCTCTACACACACATGGTCGAGGCCGGTGAAACGGGCGGTGTGCTCGATCTGATCCTCCAGCGTCTCGCGACGTTGATCGAAAAGGTCGTCAAACTCAAACGCAGCATCGTCTCGGCATCGATCTATCCGGCAGCCGTTATCACAGTAGCCGTCGGCGCCATCGCGATCATCATGATCGTCGTCATCCCGCAGTTTCAACAGATCTTTCTCGGCCTGTTAGGCCCAGGCGAGGCTCTACCCCTGCCGACGCGTATCGTCATGGGGATAAGCGGCTTTATCGCCGGTTGGGGCGGCCTGGCCGTGCTTATAACCTTGATCGGCAGCGGTGTTGCACTCAAGTTTTACTACGCCACACCAAAGGGCAAGTGGCAGATCGACGCCTTGATGTTAAAACTGCCCATCTTTGGCAGCATCTTGCGCAAGGTCGCCGTCGCACGTTTTTCACGTATCCTCTCGACGCTGCTTTCGTCGGGTGTCCCTATTTTGCAATCGCTCGATATTACGGCAAAGACCGCGGGTAACGTCATTATCGAAGACGCTATCCTCAAGGTCCGTGCGGGCGTTGAACGGGGTGAAAATTTTGTCGATCCGCTCAAGGCAACCAACGTATTCCCTCACATGGTCGGCCAGATGATCGGCGTCGGTGAACAGACCGGTGCCCTAGATGCCATGCTCGGCAAGATCGCCGACTTTTACGAAGAAGAGGTCGATACCGCCATCGCCGATCTGCTCGGCCTGATGGAGCCCGTCCTGATCGCATTTCTCGGCGTGACCATCGGGTCGATCGTCATCTCGATGTACCTTCCGCTCTTCTCGCTCATCGGAAAGCTTTCCGGCGGAGCGAAGTAGAAAGGAGAACTAATGAGAGGCGTTTACGCAAGCTTTATGATCGTCACAGGCTATCTCATCGTTGGTAGCCTACTGATGCTCGCAAGCGGCCAGATCGGAAACCTCCTAAAACGCCTCGGCACCAAGCCGGTGACTTACACGCGGATATCGATATTTACATTCGGATGTTGTGTGGCCGTCCTCGGAGCATTTGGCGTCTCGCTGCACATCATTGCGATCTCACGCGCGGCATTTGATCTATATTGACCTCGCGCGTGGGCGAACGCGCAAAAACCCTATATCTTTGACCGCTCGTATTGAGCAAATAGTTTGGTGATCTCGGCGTTGAGCTTTTGCTTTTCGGCGAGGTTAGGCGTTTTGTCTCTGAGCTTAACGAGGTCTTCGATCTGTAACTGCAACTCCTCAGTCCGGTTCTGCGGCTTTTTGGGCTTACTGATCTGGTATTTATCGTCCATGTGTTCTGCCCCGCACACTTACTGGCAAACAATATCTTCGTTTGTCAGGTTTCCGTTTACAGAAAGACTGCGTGGTGTAAAGGTACACCGTCTTGCCTGCACACTTAAGGTATAGCTTTGTCCCGTCGTAACATTACTAAGCTGGTAAGCTCCCAGATGATTAGCGGTTACATTTTGCGCGACGCTGGCCTGATCCGTCAATATGACACGGGCACCTTTGATACCGCGACCATTCGGGCCAAGCACACGGCCGGAGATGGTCGCCGTTGATGCCGCCGTTACGACAACCGTTCCGGTCATCATTTGTCCATGGACCATGCAAAAGTAGGGAAATGTTCCGGGTGTTGAGAATGTGTGGTCAAAGTTCGTGCCGGCGACACCTGTCGAACCGCTGTCCCAAATGCCGTTAGGATCGCAGCAATCGCCGCTGGTAGTGGAATGAAAACCGTTGACCCAATTCCAACGTACGGTCGTGCCGGTCGTGATATTGACGGTAGCCGGATTAAACCTATTATTTTGGAGGCTCACCGTTACGATCACAGCGGATGGCGTGACTAAACCGCCCGACTTTGGCGGGCCCGATGCTTCGACATGTCCCGTGTGTGAATGGCTACCCGAGAAAATGAAAATAGCTAATAAGCAGGCAGCCACGATGAGGCCTAAAGCGAACATATATCGATTGCTTTTTGCGAACATTACGATCCTCCCTCTATTTCGCCTCAGTATATGCCCGAAATTGCCGGGGGCAAAGGCGTGCGGCATCTATTTTTCGTCTAAATTACTGTCGGTCAAGGCACTAGGAACGGGCCTGCATCATCCGCTCGACGTATTTGGCGATAACATCGGCTTCGAGGTTGACGAGGTCGTTGGGTGTTAATGAGGAGAGATTTGTCATTTCCCAGGTTTTGGGAATGACGGCGATGTCGAAATTATCCCGCCTAAGAGCTGCGATGGTGAGCGAAATGCCCTCGACGCAGACGGAGCCTTTGTGAACGAAATACTGGGCAAGATCCGGCGGGAAACCAATGCGCACTGTCCAGAAATCGCCTGATGGTTCTGCCGAAATAAAAGCTCCGCGTCCATCTACATGGCCTTGGACAATATGCCCGCCGAGGCGCGTTGCCGGCGTGACGGCGCGTTCGAGATTGACGGGTGAACCGACAGCAACCTGCCCGAGAGTTGTTTTATCAAGAGTTTCGGGCGAGACATCCGCCGCAAACGAGTTTGCAGAAACCTCGATAGCGGTCAGACAAACGCCATTGACCGCTATCGAATCGCCGTTCGCAATGTCGGAAGTTACGAGTGATGCCTTAATAACGATGCGCGCACCGTCGGAACCCAGATCGACCGAATCTACGTTTCCGAGCTCTTCTACTAATCCTGTGAACATTTATTTCTCCGTCGGGACGACAAGCGATAATTTTCTGATATCGATCGAGATCGCCTCGCCGTCCTCGACCTTGTTGTAGATACTGACGAATTTGTGGCCGCAGCGGATGTCTTCGGGCTTGTAGGACGAGCGGGCGTGTACGGTTTGTGAAAACGTCTCGTCGATAGCCGTTATCAATATCAATATCTCAGCGTCGGTACCGATATATTCGTCCGAGGTCAGGCCGTATAGCGGCGATTTTTCGTTGATCGGATGGACGACGGTCAGAGCGAGCGGTAAAAATGTGACCTTTTTGCGTTCGAGATCTAGAAAATCAAACCGCCGGACAGGCTTGCCGTTCTCATTTACAAAGCGGGCAAACAGCACCTTGATCTCAAGCTCGATCAGCTGATTGCTGCGGCCGTTGACCATGCGAAACATCAGTCCTTCGCCGTCCTGATACGGTGCTATGACGCACACGTCGCTAAAAATGATCTTGGCGACGGGCCGCGCAAACCGTGCAAAAACGACGCCGGTGATCAGTGCGTTGGCGAGCAGGCTGTAATACGATTCGATGGTGACGAGCAGATTTGGCACGATGCCCGCCGGATGGATCGTGCCGTAACCGATCGTCGCAAACGTCTGCACGCTAAAGAAAAATCCGCGGACAAACAGATTCTGCGTCGGGTCGCCGCTGGTATCGACGAGAGCGGCTTCGCCAAACGCCGAGTACATCAGGCCAAACCCCACGTTGCTCAAAAAGTACAGCACCAGCACGAGCAGCAGAAACGTTCGCCATTTCATCGACAGCAGCGTGTGATAAAGATTGAGCGACGAAAAGATCGGCAGCCCCGTACGGTGGACGTTGAACGTTCCGTCCGGATTGAGCAGACGCTGGCGGCTCTGGCCTGTGACAACCGAGCCAAAGCCAAGGTCGCGCTCGGCCTCGTCAATGAGACTCGCGTCGGATGAATTGTCGAGGGTGATCTCAGCCACTTTGTATGAAGCGATTATAGCGACCTGCGGGCGGAAACGCGACTGTTAAGGAGGGTGCAAAAACTCAGTAAGGCACGCTCGTTCACAGTCGCGTTTCTGCCCAATGTTGAAATATTGTGTAAAATTCAAATATGGCCGAAGCAAAACAACAGGAAACTGAGCCGCCGAAATTAAAGATCGCCGAAACGGGCCAGCCGGATATAGGCTCGGTCGCCGACCTCCTCGAGTGGTTTTTGATGTACGACGAACGCACCGCCCGGATGCGTCACGAGAATACCAACGAGCTTTTTCAATGGAAACAACGTGACGACGAGGCTAACGGGGTCGGCATATATCCGTTTGACAATGCCGAGGCAAGATTTGCCGTCGGGGCGATACAGGCGCTTGGCGAAAACAACACCGAGCCTCTGCTAAAAGATTGGATCACCGACGTACTCGAAGCTCTCGGCCGTGCCCGCGAAACCAAGACCGAGCTCGAACACAGCTTTAATTTAACTGCGGAAATGGAGGCGTCATCACTCGCCAAATCCGAACTGCTGACGACCAACACCGAAAAGCGGCTGTATCTCTCAAGCTGCTGGCTCGAGGTGCTATGCACCGCCGAGGCGAGATTTTTGGGCTGGGTGTATCAGGAGATCTACGGCAAGACTTACGCGCCATAATTTTTTTTAACAGGATAGACAGGATGAACAAGATAAAAACATCCTGCATATCCTGTCCATCCTGTTAAATTCTCATTCTTATTTGAAAGTCTGGCACTGTTTCATATCGCCGGACTTAAATCCTGTCGCAAAATACTGTATACGCTGCTGCGCCGAGCCGTGGGTGAACGAATCGGGAATGACGTAGCCCTGCGTACGTTTTTGGATCATGTCGTCGCCGACCGCTGCGGCCGCACGTATCGCTTCGTCGGTGTCACCGGCTTCGAGGCGTCCTTGTTTTTGCGCAAAATTTGCCCACACGCCAGCGTAGCAATCAGCTTGTAATTCGAGAGCGACGGACAGACGATTGTTCTCGCCAGCGCTCTGAACCTTGCTCATAATGCCGATCAGATTTTGGATGTGATGCCCGTATTCGTGAGCGATGACGTAAGCTTGGGCAAAATCACCGGGGGCTTTGAACTCTCGCCGCAGCTCGTCAAAAAAGGCAAAGTCGAGGTAAAGCTTAGAATCGCCGGGGCAATAGAAAGGACCCGTCGCGGCGCTGGCATAACCGCAGGCGGACGAGATCTGGTTGGTAAAAAGTACGAGGTTAGCTTTGCGAAACTGTGTACGTGATTGCGCGGGCAGGATCTGTTTCCAGGCATCCTCAAGATTGCCCATGATCGCACCGACAAACTGACGGTTCTCGTCCTGCGATACGACCTTATTCGCCGCCGTGCCCGGTTGAGGAACCTCGCCGCCGGTCGGTGCGTTTTGCAGCAACTGGCTTGGATCGCCGCCGCAGAGATAGATCGCAAGTGCGAGTATGATCACGCCGACCCCGCCGCCGCCGACCGCTAAACCGCGTCCGCCACGACGATCCTCAATATTGTCACTCTGCCGCTGATCTCTCCAACGCATATTTGCACCTGCTCCTAATAAAAAACGTGACCTGATTTTATCACTTTCATTGGAGCTCACGAAGTAAATAACGAGATGCAGTAGCCGCTACACAAAATTCACCGCAAAATCTTGACATAGACGGACTTAGAGGATTATGATTCAGGGGCGTTTTAGTTTAGGTTTCTCACTCTGTGGTTTTAATGGCCGTTGGAGGAAATAATGATCAAACTAGACATTGTAAATATGGTTGCTGACCGGACCGGCGTGCCTAAGCAAAAGGCAGAGCAGGTGGTCGATTCGCTGTTTGAGGCTATGAAAGATGCACTTGCCGCGGGCAAGCGTATCGAGCTGCGCGGCTTTGGTGTGTTTGTAGTAAAGGCACGAAAACGCGGTGTTGGCCGCAATCCGCGAACCGGAGAAGAGGTGCCGATCCCGGCAGGCAAGACCATCAGATTCAAACCCGGCAAAGAGCTTTCGGCAAAAGCCGTCTGAAAAGCCCCGGCTGACCCTTTAGATCACTGATCGTAGACCGCAAGGTGCTCGTACAGTACCGATGCGCGGGGCTACGATCTTTTTTATTACATGACCGAGCCAGACCAGATCGCTCCCGACCATTTCATCGACCCGCCCCGACCGACCGCGCTTGCTTATGCAAAGCATCTGGCGCTGCTCGCCGTAACATTTTGCACGGCGACGATCGCAGGTACGCTTTTTCCGTTCGGCCCAAATTCATCCGTTCCAGCGGATGATCCGCAGACGCTAAACGAGGTGATGCAGTTTATCTTTTCGCTGCCGACGCGGTATGCGGTCTTTTTGGTCGATGCTATCCAAAAAATATTTACCGATACGGCGACGCTGACGTATGGCTTGAGCTTTTCATGCTCGCTCCTTTTCATCCTGATCTGTCACGAAATGGGCCACTACATCGCGTGTCGTATCTATAAGGTAGATGCGACACTTCCCTTCTTTATCCCAACGCCGCCGATGGTAGGGCCTGCGGGTACGTTTGGTGCGTTTATCAAGATCCTGTCGCCAATGCCGTCGCGACGGGCCGTTTTCGACATCGGCGTTGCGGGGCCGATCGCGGGATTTATTGCGTTGATACCTGTGGCGTTCATTGGCATTTTAACAATGGAGCCCGCGACCGCAGAACAGCTTGCGACCCCAAGCGGACTAGTTTTTTCCGATCCGCTGTTTATGCGGCTGCTCGGATCTGCACTCGGTCACGATCCGGCAGTGAGCGTCGGTAATGCGTTTTATTTTGCCGGATGGGTCGGATTGCTCGTCACAGCGCTCAATCTGATCCCGTCGGGCCAACTCGACGGCGGGCACGCTATCTATGCCGTGCTTGGCGAAAAGGTGCATTACTGGACGGGCCGCATAGCTTTTGCAATTATGGCTACTCTATCGGTCGCGGGAATGTACTTTTTCGGCAGCCCAAGCGGTTTTCTTATTGCGATCATCTTAGGCGTGATGATGCGCGTTCCCCATCCGAGTCCGCTTGACCAAACGCCTCTAGACGCAAAAAGGAAGGCCGTGGCCTTCCTCACTCTCGTGATATTTGTTCTGTGTTTTGTACCGTTTCCAATACAGATCAACTAAGCCGCAACGGTAGCCGCTTTCGGTATGTAAGCTGTCGCCAGATCCATTCCATTGGGCCGTAGGCAAAATATTTTAGCCAAAGCGTGCTGGTCACGATCTGCAACAGAAAGATGCCGAACGCAATGGCCGTCGCCGTCAGCGCCCCGAATTTGCCAAACAGACCAAAACCGTAACCGTAGAAAATAAGCACGCAGATCACCGTCTGCATCAGATAGTTGGTGAGCGCCATTCGTCCGACCGGTGCGAGAATAGAGAGTATTCGTTGCCATCCCGCCTTTTGCCACAGCGTCGCGACCAGAGCAATAATTCCGAGAGCCAGTGCCGGAACGCCATAGGCATAAGCGATGACACCTCCGACACCCGCAAGCGACGGCGGAAACGGAGCCTCGTTACCAGCTAACGCCGAAAACGCGATGTTGCCGACAATTCCCAACATTAGTGCGTAGGTCAATACCTTGCGAATGAACGCTTTGTGACCCGTCAGATCCTGAAAAAATCCTTGCCGGTAAGCATAGTAGCCGAGCAAGAACATCGCCAGTATCTTTGGCAGCCGCATCTGGAATATCAATCCGGCGTAGCGGCCCATGATATATTGCAGATTAAAATCGGTGAGTATCTGGAAATAGCTGCCTGTCGAAGCCTTTCGAACCGACTCGGTCCAAAATTCCATCTGTCCTGCATCCATGGTTGCCGCTACATCGGGCGGAGCAAAAGAGACAAACGCGATATAAAGAAGAATGTAGGTTACGATCGGGATCGTCAGTAGCGCGAACGCCCACTTGAGCAATGCTCCGTCCGTTTTCTTGCGAAACAGCAGCAGCACAAAACCCATCAGGGCATATATGCTCAAAATATCGCCCGCCCAAAGCAAATAGGCGTGGAGCAATCCGATAACAAGCAGCCAGAACAAACGCCGTTTGAAAAGCGTCGCTTTCGTGTCGCCGCGTTCCATAGCCCGAGCGATCTGCATCGCAAAACCAACGCCGAACAAAAACGAAAAGATCGAATAAAACTTGCCTTCGATAAAAAAATGGACCAGAAAATGCGTGACCTGATCGATGAGAGGCGCTTGGGCAGCCAATGCCTGCGGCATCATCCCGTACCCCGAAAACCACTGTAAATTTCCGATCAAAATGCCGCAGATCGCCAATCCGCGCAGCACATCGAGTATCTCGATGCGTTCGGACAAAGAAACCGGGCCGATCTGATCGTTAGCCATTTATGATGTAGTTTGCGGCAGCAAGCCCTTGATCTCTTTCACCATCTTTTCGACTTCCTCTTGTCCGTCGAGGGCGATCATGAAGAAATCGTAGCTTGTCTTGAAACAAACCATTCCGTTGCCAAAGAACCAGACGCCTTCGAGCAGAGGATTGCCGCCGATTATCGAGCCGATCGGGAAACCGGTGACCGTTGCCGGATTAAGAACGTTTGTCATCATCACCGCACCCGAAGCAAATGCAAATGCTCCGAGCAGCGGTGCGCCGACGCGGGTGGCAATGTCGCGTTCAAAATTGACACGCTCAATATCGGCTTCGCTAAGCTGGCCTTTAGCGATCATGTCTTCGCGGCGTTTTAGATAGCCGTTAAAACTTTCGCCAAGCTTTTTTACCGAATATGTCGGAATCGCTGAGTTTAACAGCCAATGCGAACTGATCCCCGTAAAAATGATCCCAAGCCCGGCTCCGACAGCCATTGACGCACCGGTCGTTGCGGCACGCATCGGGTCCTCGGCAGCCCAATCAGCGGCCTTTTTGGCGGACTTTATTCCGGCATCGAGCGTCGTCGAAAGCGATGAACCAAAACCGACAACCTTTGCCACACGCTTTGCATTTGTGCCGACCGTATCGGTCGCATCGACAAAAAAATCTCCGGCCTTTTCCGCCGTATCAACAACCACGCCGCCGGTTTTTTTTCCGGCATCGACTGCAACATCACGGACAGGTTCGCTCGCGTTCCAAGCCGTTTTTGCCGCTCCGCTTGCAGTATCGATCGCCGATTCCGTCAGATCGACGGCTTTTTTACCCAGCTCGGTTTTCTCCGCCTCGGTCTTGACGTATTCAGCACCCGTTTTGGCCGCATCGACGACGACGCGGGCACCACCCTCGATCTTATCTTTGAGCCCGAGCTGCGAATCTATCTCTTCGAGTTTATCGGTAGCCTTTTTTGTCCAGCGTTCAAACGTTGATTTGTAATCGTTCATAACAGTCCTTTTTTATCACAAGATCTCATCAAAAAATACGTTTTTTTCGCGCTGATTGTTCGCGGGTTTTGGCTTATGCTAATCTTTCTTGACGCGCGTTATGCCAATTGTAAAGTGCCCCAATTGCGGCAAAGAGACAGAATTTACCGGTAACGAATTTCGGCCGTTTTGCTCCGAGCGGTGCAAGCTGCTTGATTTTGGTGCCTGGGCGGACGAGGAATACAATCTGCCGATCGAAACATCCTCAATGACCGAAGAGGATATCGACGCCATCGAAAAAGCTCAGGAGAGAAAATGACGAACTATCTTTTATTTTTTGACGTTGCACCGAGCGGTCCATTTATCGGGCTGTTTGCGGGCGTCGTTTTCGTCCTTATCTGTATCGCCGTCGCCATAACCGCTTTTCTACTGCTCAGAAAAACCCTAAAAATGGCGTTTCGCATGGCTATCGTCGGCGTTATTTTGCTGATCGCAATTGTTGGCGGCATCGCCGCTGTTTCTCTAGGCTTTCTCAGTTCAGACAGACCGCGACCTCCGAGACCGTTACCGACCAGCCGTTGACCTTAGACTATGACGCCCGACGAACCTGAAACAAAGCCGGGGCTGTTAGGCCGTTATCGCAAGCTCCCGCGAAACGTCATCGCTTTAAGCTCTGTCGCTTTTCTCAACGATGTTTCGAGCGAGATCGTCTATCCGCTGCTGCCGGCGTTTCTTGCACTCAGCCTCGGTGCGTCGCCGTTTGCGATCGGCCTGATCGAGGGCTTTGCCGAATCCGTCGCCAGCATCCTGAAGCTTTTTTCCGGCTATCTTAGCGACCGTTTTGGCACCCGCAAACTGCCTGTTTTTCTGGGCTATTCGCTAGCCGCGATCACCCGCCCTTTCCTTGCATTTGTCACAAGCTGGCCGCAAGTGCTAGTCGTGCGAATGACCGATCGCGTGGGCAAGGGCATTCGCGGGGCACCGCGAGATGCTCTGATCTCCGAAAGCGTACCGAAAAATCAGCGTGGATTCGCCTTTGGATTTAACCGTGCGGCGGACCATCTCGGAGCGGTATTTGGCCCGGTTGTCGGGTTTATGCTGCTCGCGTATTTTGCGGTCGATTCCAGTAACCCGACGATCCGCGAATACCAGCAGGTCTTTCTCCTTGCTTCGGTACCGGTGGTGCTTGGTTTGCTGGTTATCGCATTTGTCGTTCGCGAAGACCCAAAACCGCACGCAGCGGTCGAGGCCCCGACGCTTTCACTCAAAGGATTTGACGGCAATTTCAAACGCTTTCTGTGGGTCATCGCCCTGTTCACGCTGTCCAATTCGACCGACGCATTTTTGCTGCTGCGTGCGGCCGATGCCGGTATCTCGCCCGTGATGCTGCCGCTGCTGTGGATGATGCTGCATTTGAGCAAGGTTGTCAGCTCTTTGATCGGCGGCGATCTGTCCGACCGGCTTGGCCGCAAACAGGTCATCATCGCGGGCTGGCTGGTGTACGGATTTGTCTATGCGGGGTTTGCCTTTGTCAGCTCACCGTGGCAAGCGTGGATTCTGTTTATCATATACGGAGTGTATTTTGGCCTGACCGAGGGCGTCGAAAAAGCCTTTGTCGCCGACATGGTCCCCGAAAACAAACGCGGTACCGCCTACGGCCTGTACAACCTTGCTTACGGCATCACGGTATTTCCCGCATCACTTCTGTTTGGCCTTATTTGGAGCAGGTTTGGAGCGTCTACGGCATTTTTGGCGAGTGCCTCCGTATCGATCCTCGCGATCCTTTTGCTAACGACTGTTAAATCTGACCAAGAAACTCAAACAGGATAGACAGGATAAGCAAGATAAAATCCTGCCTATCCTGTCCATCCTGTTAATAGCCCGTCAATTAATCGTTCAACCGGATCGAGTTGAGCATATTCTTAAACGCATAAGAATAGCTGTTCCATTCACTCTGAGGTGCGACGGTTGCGACGTAAAAGATACCGCCGTTTCTCAAACGTGTGGTATATATCGTGACGATCTCGGTCTGGTTGGTCAGTGGCGAGCGGCCCGCGAGTTGAGTCGAATAGCCTTCGCGTCCGGCGACATAGACCTGTGCCCAACCGGTTTGCTGACGCAGATATGTGTTGCCCTGGAGCAGGCTGTTTACGTAAGCCTCAGAATCGCGACCGAGATCGCCGGTTTGCGAACCGATCACACCGAGCATTGCTCCGCGTGTGATGCCCTGATCGCCGTATGCTCCCTCAGGCGCAAACTGAACATCATCCTGACTTGCAAACTCGCGCCAGTTTGACGGCACATTGACCCGCAGCCAGCTGGAACCTGAGTAAGTTCGCACACGGCTGGACGGATACTGGACGCTGTTTGTGTAACGACCGCCCGATGTCGGGTTATTTTGCCCTTGTCCGCTACCCGCTTCTTTTTCGATCTGCGCCATTGACTTCGCTTTTGGCATTGAACGAAAGCGGGCCTGAATGCGTTCGAAATCGCGCGTGATCTTGATCGGGTTTTGCGAAACATTTAGATACTGAGCCTCTTTGTTGATCGACTCAAAACGCTTGCCCGGATCCGGGTGACTGCTCAGCCACGCAGGTGCCCCGCCGCCTTTTTCCTGTTGCTGGATGGTACGGAAAACATTTGCCAGATCACGCGGATCATAACCCGCTTTTGCCATGATCTGCGCACCGAGCGTGTCGGATTGTGATTCGTAAGCACGGCTGTATTTTGTCATCCACGAAGCGGCACCGAGCATACCGAGCTGCGCACCGGCCTCGCCGCCGAGTATCGCACCACCGATTATCATCCCTAACATACCGAGCGTGTTTTTTGCACTGCTTTGCTGCGTTGCCTGAGCAGTCGCATGACGAAGCGCGACATGACTGATCTCATGTGCCATAACACCGGCCATCTCGCCTTCGTTTTTGGCGGATTCGATCATGCCGCGATTGACATACATCGGACCGCCGGGCAGGGCAAACGCGTTGAGGTCGCTGGCGTTGACCCATTTGAAACGGTAATTGAACGCCGGCTGGTTATGTTGAGGCGGGATGGCAGCGACCAGGCGGCTGCCGACTCGCTGGATATAAGCCTCAGCGTCAGCATCATTTATCATCGGAAAACGCTTCTCGATCTCACGAGCGGCATCACTGCCGAGCTTGATATCCTCCTGCACCTTGTATTTATTTTTTGGTGCAATGACCTGTGTCTGGGCGATCATCGCGATCGGCAAGATCCACATCGCGGCGATCATCGCGGCCGAAATCAGTCGTTTTCCAATGCTGTGCTTGTTCATAATTCCCTCCGAAACCTTCAACCGTTTTGACGATTCTAATGTTAAAAACACGCAAACGCCAATTCGGTAATTTGCCTTTGTTTGGATGAACGCCTGCGAAGCGCGGGTTCGCCCAAAAAGCCGCTCCAGAAAAAGTTATCAAAATGTTACCAAAGTGTTACATGGCTCTATCTCGACCAAAACGCTCCTGAAAAAGTTAAGTATTATGTAACCCATAGGATATTTGCTCTGGACTATAATTCTTGTTCGCAAACTATGAGCGAAACTTTGCAGACAGCCGGGTTCGAGCAGATCCTCACGGTTACGGGGCCGATTGACCGCGACGCTATGGATCATCGTGAGACCGACGCACAACTAGAATTATTACGCGACCGCGTGTTGCTGCTTGGCGGCAAGACCGAGGACGCCGTACATCGCGCGATGCGTTCTTTAACAGAGCGGGACAGCGATCTTGCCCGCAGCGTTTGCGAAGCAGACGAACAGATCGACCAGATGGAACTGGCGATAGATCAGCTCAGCGTTGGGATACTTGCGGCGCACAGGCTAGCCGAACATGACCTGCGGCTCGTGGTCTCGGTCGCAAAGATCACGCCAATACTCGAACGCATTGCCGATCACGCGACCAGTATCGCCGAGGCCGCGATCGTTCTTAACAACGAGCCGCAGATCGACAGTTATGTTGATTTTTCGATGATGGCGGACATTGCGGCAGAGATGCTGCGCGAAGCGTTGAACGCATTTACGGCGGAAGACGCGGCGGCTTCGCGGCGGATAATTGCCCGCGACCTGACGCTGGATAAATGTTACGGACGTGTATTTGACGGGCTGATCGAAACGCTCGTTAAAAATCCGGCGGCGGCCAATGGTGCCGCACGTCTGCTGTTTGTCGCAAAGCACATCGAGCGTATCGGCGACTATGTAAAGGACATCTGTGAGTTAAACGTATATCTGACCGAGGCTGTATTCATAAAACACAGCCAAGGCAATTAGACATAATTTTTGGGTTCGCATATATTTAGGTTCTCAATTCAAAACTTGGTACCGGAGAGAAAAGAAAATGGCTTTTAGCTTTCTGCCGAAAGAAGACCACTATTTTGCGTTATTTTCGCAAATGACCGTAAAGATACAAGAGGCGGCGGCGCTTCTCGTTGAGCTGTTAAAGGGATCGGATGAGAATTTCGACACCCTGTCGAAAAAGATCAAGAGCGTCGAGCACGAATGCGACGAGATCACGCATAGTATTACAAC
>JBEBGA010000026.1:0-15551 GCA_040081695.1 Pyrinomonadaceae bacterium | reverse complement strand
GATATGCTCCCTAGGGTGCAAGTAGCGCTTCGAATAGTCGATGCCGAGATCGAAGAGGCCGAGGCCGCGATCGCGGGCGTCGAGTCAGCGGTATCCGGCCACGACAAAGCCCCCGACATACGCCGCCGCACGGCGTTAGACCTGCTGCCTCAGCTCGATGTATTAGAAAAAGGCCTTGCGGGCAACGAAGCTGCATTAAACCAGATCGCCACCACCCGCACCGCCGCCCTAAAATTCCTCCTAGACGACGCCACCGAACGAGGCATCCCTAACAACGATCATTAATAGCCGAGGACTAACGCAAATGGAATTCAAACCAAAAAAACAAGAGAGTTCGCCCGCCGCGGGGATGATCGAACGGTTCAAGGCTGCTGAGTACGAAAACTATTCCCTGCGACTCGGTCGCACGTCGCGCGAATTAGGCGAATGGCTCCTTAGATTCGGCGACCTGGATGAAAAGAAACGATTCGAGATCGAAGAATACATCCGCAACCTCGACGCCGGACGCTTCTGACAACTGACAACCGACAACTGTCTACCGTCTACTAATTCGTGTCCCCACTCGAAGACATGCCGTAACGCATAGAAAAATGGCTTCGCGTTGTGCGACGCCTTTTTTGGTCTACAAATCGCGGTGCCTAACCCTGTTCATTCACGATTTGTTTTAGAAGCACAATAGGAATTAAGGAACTGAGGGTTATGTCATGAACTTACGACGTAGGGCAAGCGCTAGAAGCGCTATTTGGGTCGGAGCAAGAATGCTTTCCACTGCAACCATCAATTTAGTGAAATCACTTGCGGGAAGTGGATCAAGCCGCTGAAGAAGCATTACTCGTACACTGTACGAAAATCCTTCAACTAAGCTTAAGTCAATTGGTTTATCCGCCAAAAACTGTGCAAAACTGGTACTGTAGAAAATGCCGAAAGTACCGATAATCAACAGTAGAATGAATGCTGCCCGACTCGAATGCTCGCCATAGTAGCTACTAAAACGATATAAGAAGTGAGCCAAGTCGAATGGCAGCTCGCGGATTTTGACGCCAAAATCCTTAAAAATCTCTGAGCATTTGTACTCCTCGCTCCACCATTCGTTAAAAAGTCTTTTGCGATTTAGCCGTTGGGTCTCGAATCCCGCTCTTCGAAACCGAGAGGCCATTTCGAACCTCCTAGTAGTTTCATAGTTTTCAGCAAGCTGGCGGTAAGTAACGATTAATCTGCTGGGTCCGAGAATTGGATCTATGGCATCTAACTCAGCTTGGACTGCCTTTGCACCTCCATTGCACCCGAACCAATGAATAGAGTTAAAAACTACCTTTCGACAATCTACTCCTAAAAACCAATGCGGTTGAAGAACCACCGCATGAAACTTACTGCGTTCGGGTTTTTCTAGAACAGCGTCGCTAAGATCTACTACAGATTTCTCAAACGAATGAAATTGAAAAAAATCCGAGTTATCGAAAATCAAGTAATCGCGAAAGATTGCTGATTTAAAAATCAACTCAGATCCTTCAACTACTTCAATTGCGGTAAAATCGGCGACACCGGCAAAATCGGCTTGTGGAAATGCCCATTTTCCACGGATTTCGGTACAGGAAAAGCCTGCTTCTTGATGAAATTTCGTAAAGAAAAAATGAGCTCCATGAACGTGTGAGTGACTAAGTGAGAATCTTTTTCGAAATACTGCTTGTGAGAAATCTAAATTGGGGTTGCTGAACGGGTGAAGCGAAAACTTCAGCGGATCAGGGTTTATTGCTTGAATATCATCAAAATGGGCATCTTTATAAAAACGCGCGCCGCTAAAGTCGGCGCCATTGTGAAATACAATGCGCCAAAAATGCGCGAACGATTTAAATCTAGTCCTACTAAAATCAGCGAGTGCCTTAAATTCTGTACCGTAAAAATAGAATTCATTAAATTTTGAACCTGAAAATTCTGCTTCACCCCAAAAGATGGCGTCTCTGAAGGAGCAAAATGTTTGAAATTTAATATCGAGAGCAATTAATCCGCGATGAAAAGTCGCATTTGAAAAATCTACCGGAGTTTCAATGCTTTTGAAGCGAGGAAGAGTCAACGTTGTAGGAAAGAATACATAATCAAAATCGTAGTCTTCTTCCGAAATACGCGAATTCACGATTTCTTCGAATTTTGTGTAGTTTGCTTTGTCAGGATCTGGTAAGTGCATAGCACAGTAAAATTCGCCATCAAATGGGAATAGCTGCCCGGCCTCACAATTTTTGGGGATGTTATAGGCCGGACAACTAGGGTGGATTTTACACGAGTCGCTCATAGGATATCGGGCAAATATTACATCGTTTATCGTAATTTGCAAAATTACATTGGGGAAGAATGAGGTCGGCCTCCCGACTCTGAACAATCGTACTAAAGATATTGCACCAGCTCTCTGTTTCTCTTATTCAGACGAGTAGTGAGATGTGTGGGGTCTGCCTGAGATCTTGCGTAATAATTGAGGGCGACACAAAGGGCTGCGTTTGCAGCCCTTTTATTTAAGACCAAATACACAATTGAAAAAATCGGTGTCTATCAGACCTGCGAACCGGATATGACCTCTGATTCGCAAGATTTCGCGTCCGATTCTCATAGTTCACTTACCCGTCTTTGCGAGGGTTAGATATTGAGGTTCATTTGTTTCGATGGAGTTCGAGAGATTAATTTCCGAGGATTTGTATCCCACACCTCGTAGTTCAAATTGATAATCACCAATATCTTCAAGTTCAAGAACACATTTGCCGTCCTTCATTGATTGGGAGGAACAATGATAATTGCTGGAGGGATCGTCACCAATAGTTAATCCCGAGCGAAGCTCATCACTGCTTGGATTAATAAGAGTAACCTCAAGTCGCAAAATCTTCTTTGATGCCTGAACTGCCTTCTCGGAACCTGTTTCCATTCTATTACCACGATTGAGAGATTTTGGTTTCTTCGTGCCCGATATATTTTCATTAAAGATCCGGGAATTTCTTAAAGCTGCTGATGCTTGCGGCAATCTCTGGGCGACTATTCGAACGTGCAACCCATCTTTAACCCCATCATTCTTTTGAGAAGACTCTATTTGGCCATTTCCCACCGACGATTGACGGTTATTTGGAGTGGTTCTTTGAAGATTCACGAGAGTACCCCCGCAAAAGAGAGCACAAATTACTAAAGCTATGACAATCCCACGTCCCTCCCACGCAAGTCTGATCCAGTATGGAATCCAATACCGGAACGTTGCATCCGCAAATTCAAATATAGACTTCCGAAAGTCTGCCATGTAGAAGTGTGCATGGGGAACATCGTGTACTGGAATAATGAGATCGTGAACGCCGCCTGAGTCAAATTTCCATTCCGATAACGCTTCCGTAGCAATCTGATGTCTATGTTCATAGCTCAAGCTAATAAGCGACTCGACTCGGCTCTCCGTGTCATCCAGCAGCAATGAATGATATGAGCAAACTGATGCATGATCCAGAAAGAGGTCAAAATCATGCTCACTCAACGTGTATAGATCCTGAGGCCATTTTTCGCGGCATAATTCGCTCATAATTCCTGACCTCCGTTTTCTAGATAGTTTAGATAGAACTTTTTCATAGCGTTTGAATACCTTTTGCGAGCTGCCACCACACTAATATCCAAACTTGTTGCAATCCACTCATATGATCTCTTGTTCTCACGACGCTCCTCAATAATCCACTGATCATACAAATCCAATTCCAAAAGCGTATTATTAGCGATTGCTATGGATTCAGTCGTTTCTAATCTGTGCTGGACGTCCTCTGCAAGCGGCGAGAAATGGCCACGAAGTTCCGACCTCTCCAAATCCCGAAGTTTCCATTCTTCCCAGTCGTCAATACTGTGCAGGCGGCCGTCTAAGTGATCGACACGTAAATGTCGTAAGAAGCGATTTCGGGTGACAGTCCATAACCAGCCTTTCAAATTATCAATATCTTCGCGTTCGCCAGTCGCTAGCCTTATTAATTCTTTATGAAGCTCGTCAGCAACCAATTGCGTGATATCTTCCGCGTGGTCCTGCTTATCGGTACAATGCGAAGCCCACAGAAACCGATTGGTCCACCCGTAAACTTCGACGCGATAGTCGGGCCAAAAGAAGTTCATCGCCTTCTCCGCCCCTTCGACTTTTGTCATAGCCGACAGGAGCGGAGTTGGTTTAGTTTGTTGCTGATTAATCTCCGACACAGACCCCCCTAAGAATTAATTGTTCAGTCATTTTTATAACCTCCAATAAGTTAAGGTCATAGAAATCGGGTTTGTGAACATCTCTCTGAAAAAAAAACTAAAATCGAGATGTATCCTATGGCACCATTAGAATTTTTCAATCGTAAACAGAGAAACTATTAGCCATATTAAAAGTAGTGTACGAACGAGAACGAATTCGACCGCGGAGCACACCTCTACGGTTTTTCTCTGCACATTCAACAAACGTTGAACAGTAGACGCTGGACGCTTTGATGTTCTTTTTTTTATGCTTTTAGTGGTCATGTTTTTTCCCTCCAAAATATTAAGGTCAACTGTGCTCTCGTTGTGCCTCGGCGGATAAAAAAAACTTCTGTTCAGGAACTTTGATGTTCGAAATGACATTTTCGATCTATAAATAAATTAGATGGGCGCGTGTTGGAGGGGTAACGAAAGGGCAAAATGCCCGATCATCGGGATTTCATATCTTTGCCGGGATTGAAATGCTATTTTGCGGGGTTTGTATGATTTTGCGGATCTTTCGCGAAATGACGTATTTTTCCGATTTTGTCGTATTTTGCGGATTTTGCGGGTTTTGCTGATTTGGGGCAAAATTGACCCGTTCGAGGGGTTCCAAATTGAGCGTCAGATGCCCGGTTTTCGGGGTGGAGCGGCGGCACGCGGTGGTGATGGCAAGAGCGGCGGGACTCTAAACAAAAAAGCCGCGAACACAACGCTCGCGGCCGTTCCTCTTAATTTTGACAACCGACAACCGACAACCGACTACTGCCCTACGGCTTCAGTGCCACATCCTGTTCGCGGCCGATGGATTCGAGGTGTTTGACGATCTTATCTATGAGCCAGTTTGGGGTGGACGCACCGGCGGTGACGCCGACGGTTTTTACTCCGTCGAGGTCGGCGGCGTTGATCTCTTCTTCGGTTTCGATGAGGAAGCTCTTTTCGCACTGCTCTTTGCATACGCCGAGCAGCTTGACGCTGTTTGACGAGTGGCGGCCGCCGATGATGTAAAACGCATCGACCATACCGGCGAGAGCACGGGCCGCTTCTTGACGGTCTTTGGTCGCGGAGCAGATGGTGTTGATGATCTCGACGTTGTCATCGGTCTTTGCACGCACGGCTTCGGCGGTGTCAAAGAAAGTTTTGACCTTGATGGTCGTCTGCGACACGACTAGTGGATTGCGAAGACGCGGCAAACCTGCGACTTCGGTCTCATCTTTGATGACAAAGGCGTGGTTGGGTGCGTAGCCTTTGACGCCGATCATTTCGGGATGGTCGGGGCTGCCGACGACGATGACGTGACGGTCGGCCGCAGCCGCGCGGGCCGCTAGTTTCTGCACTCGGGTGACGAACGGGCACGTGGCATCGACGACTTTGGCAGCGAGAGCCTCAAGTTCTTTCTGCACCTCGGGCGTCACTCCGTGGGCACGAATGACCGCCGTCTCCAACCGTCCGATCTGGATCGGGTCGCTGATGGTCGTGACGCCTTCGTGGGCGAGACGCTGCATTTCCTGCTCGTTATGGATCAGCGGGCCGAGTGCACGGACGGTGTCACCGGCGTTGACAGCCTCTTCGACCATCTCGACGGCACGCTCGACGCCGAAACAAAACCCGTATTCATTTGCTAACAGTACTTGCATTTTTATCAGACTTTAACTAATTTGCTATTTACGCCTACGAAACACAATATCATTTTATCAAATGGATAATGGAAACGAAACCAATTCCCGGCATTGCCGTTTCTTGAATGCGGAATACTTTCCGCAGCTCTACGAGACGTTCACCGAAGCGTTTTCCGACTATGTCTATCCATTTGCCCTGACCGAAACCCAGTTTCGCAATCACATCGCCCTAAACGCCGTCGATCTCGACCGAACGATCGGGTGCATCGACCACGGCAAACTCGTCGGCTTTTCGCTAAACGGCTTTGGTTTGTGGGACGGAAAAGAGACCGTGTATGACGCAGGAACCGGAGTGGTTCCGTCCGTTCGCCGACAGGGAATCAGCGACGCGATGTTTGAAATGATGATCCCCGAATTTCGGGAACGCGGGATAAAGCAATGCCTGCTTGAGGTCATCAAGGGCAATGACGGAGCGATAGATCTTTACAAAAAGCTCGGCTTTCACACGACCCGCGAATTGGCGTTATTACAATGCGACGGCGAGGTCGTATCGGTGTACGAACCACCGCCCGACGTCGAGATACGCGAGATCACAGAGCCGGATTGGACACTGCTCGCGACATTCTGGGACGGCCATCCATCGTGGCAAAATTCGATCGACGCGGTGACGCGTAGCTTTGCAATGAAAAAGATCGCCGGGGCATTTACCGACGGGCGTTGTGTGGGATATGTCGTTTATTCGTCCAAGTTTGGCCGGATCGCCCAGATGGCCGTGTCATTCAATTATCGAAACCGCGGTGTGGGCACGATGCTCCTGCAAAAGGTCCAGCAGGATACGGCACCCGGCTATTCGCTGCAGATCATTAATATCGACAAAGGGCTGTCGGCGGCAGTGAGCTTTTTTGCAGAACGCGGTTTTTACGAGCGGCTGAGCCAGTATGAGATGTTGTTGAAATTCTAGCGGACAGGCTCGCGCAAGATGATGTCCGCAGCGGCGGATGCGATCGCGGCGGCTTTGGGGTATGATTCACGCAGGTTTGATAGCTGACGCAGTGCCTCACCCGTTCGTGACAGCAACCGGACGAGGTCGCCCTCTTCGGCACGGGTGCGATCAACCAGCTCGTCCCACTCCATCCCGGCGGTCCAGCGTTCAGCGGCGGACGCGGCGGAGTAATTGATCTCTTCGGTCGGTTCGACGCCGTTTTTCCACTCAACATTAGACACCGCAACGACGAGATCCTCGAAATTGCCAAGGATGTCGGTCATCGCCCGCGACGCCCTCATCTCGCCATAGCTGCGGTCGGCGTCCGCCGCGACAGATGCCATCAGCCCGGCGGCTTCGGATGTCTTTAGGTTGTCGAACGTGCCTTGTTTCAGAGCTTCGCCGACCAGCAACGGCCGGTCGATACGCAGATCGGCGAGCCATTTGCCGTCATCGGTGACAGTCTCAGAAGGGCTGTCGATGTAGCCAAAATGATCGAGCACGGCGGCACGGCGTTCGAAGGGATCCCAGATTCGGTCGCTCAGCATCTCCGCACCGTCAGCGTGACGGCTGTCAGCACTTTGACGGCGGCTCTGCCGAAAGGCAAAGCTCTTTTCGGCGATCTCGCGGACCTGATCAAAATTGCCAAAGGCGTCGAGCAAATTGAGCAAACTCGTATAAGTCGCGCGAAAGCGGCTCTCAAGTGCATCGGGCGGTGCTTTTAACAACTCGGCGATCTTCTTGGGATTTTGAAACTGTCCCGGAGCGAGAACGACAAATCCGACATTGTCGCGTCCACGGCGGCCCGCACGTCCGGTCATTTGCTGCAATTCGCTCGCCGTCAAAGCCCGCCATCCATCATTGCCGCGAGTGTCGGCGTTGCTGATAACGACCGTGCGGGCAGGGAAATCGACTCCGGCAGCAACGGTCGAGGTCGCAAACAGGGCATTGAGCAAGCCGCCGGACATCATCTTTTCGATCAGCAATTTCCATGAAGGGATATGCCCCGCGTGGTGCGCGGCGACACCGGCACGCACGATCAATGTCGCATGTTTGTGATCAAGCACCTCGGGAAATTCGGCGGCAAAATCGTCAAATATCTCTTTTCGTTTCGCCTGCCGCTCAGGATCCGCACGCTGCGATTTATCAGCGGCGACCTCAGATGCAGCTTCGTCGCATTTCCGCCGGGTCGGGAGAAACACGATCGCGGGCAAGAGGTTAAACCCGCGCAAAGCAGTGATCAGTTTCGGTGGTGAAAGATCTGTCCTCGTTTGCTCCATACCGGACAAGTATACGGTGAAAGCAAAATAAATAAAAAAGTTGAGACCGATCACCCGTGGGCGGCGTCTATAGGACGGATAGCTGTACCAATCAAACTCGACCGAGGAAAATAACAATGAAAAGATCGATCGCTGCGTTAGTCTGTGTACTTGCATTTTCAGCAATTTCTGT
The DNA here is from genome assembly GCA_040081695.1 of Pyrinomonadaceae bacterium. Classification (GTDB taxonomy): domain Bacteria; phylum Acidobacteriota; class Blastocatellia; order Pyrinomonadales; family Pyrinomonadaceae; genus OLB17. The sequence goes on along the minus strand of JBEBGA010000026.1, from coordinate 7,286 downwards.
TTCAGGACAAATATTCAAGCTCCCCCAGCTTGGGCCAAAACCAACCCCAAAGCCCATTTCTACTCCGACTATGGGCGGCCCAACACAGCAGCCCGTCAATCAAGGTAACAATGGCAGCACTGGCACCGCCCAGGCTCCCGAGGGGAGCGATACACCTCTAATGCTAAAGACTTCGCTCGATGTGCGGTGCGATACCGAGAACCGGTATTGGAAAATGCCGACCGAATCGAATTACACGAGCTGGATACCGCAAGTAAAATTCAAAGTTCGTTATACCGGGGCGACAAAACTAAGGCTGATGGCGGAGTATTTTACACCCGATGGCAAGCCTTGGTTCACCGAAACGCTCAGCACCAATCAGTCAAGTTCAGCCGAAAAGACGGTCGATATCAACTCTGACCGCGTCGCCGGACGTTTCGAGGGAAAATCGACCAATGCGACCGGGCTCTTTGGTGTAAAGATCACTGATTCGCGCGACGGCAGCGTCCTGTTTCAAGGGAAATTCAAAGTCGGTAAATTCAAGACCGGGCCGAACATCCCGATGTTCAAAAATCAGAATGATTTCTTCGTCGATCAGGACTGGAACCTGCCCATTGGCTACGTTTGGCTAAATTGGGGGAAGGACAAAAACGCTCCGGCACCGACCGTTAGTATGTGGATCAAAGGTGAGAATCGGATAGATGATATGGAGGCCCGACTGTTTTACAACGGCGAACAAATATTAACGACCGACGAAATGGGATCGGCGAGCCCCAGCCAATCGCGCTATCCAAACAGTCTCGAAAACAAGGAAACTCACCGCTGGGAGCTTTACAATTTCGAGTGGTACAAATTCAAATATGCGGCCACCCAGACGGGCAGAAATATGTTCCGTCAGGCGAGATTTATTAATGAATCGGACGGTACCTACACCGTAAAGGTATTTCACAAAGGCGTGCAGATCCGCGAGGCTTCGTTCACGGTTTCAGGAGGAAATCTCGCCGATAACGGCGTTTCTGCGGGTAACGGATTTAATGACGCGAAAGTGCTGATACCTGTAAAAATAATGGGTGACAAGGACAAATGGAGTTCGACGACGTGGAAAGCCGACGCGTTTTACGGTAATCCGTTGACAGGATTTACCTGGCCCTAAGGCTGTCGCTCGGCAAGAATGCGTAGACCGTCGAGCAAAAGATTTTCATCAACGACATCGATAACGTCAGTATTTTCGGCGATCATCGATGCAAAACCTCCGGTGGCGATAACCTTTGGGTTATCGCCAACTTCTTTTTTGATCCTCGCGATCGAGCTTTCGACGAGGCCGATCTGGCTGTAGAAAATGCCTGATTGTATAGATGTTTCGGTCGTTTGATTGATGACGCCGTCAGGAGCTTCGATCTCGACCTCGGGCAACTGAGCGGTGTTCAGCTGCAGAGCTTTTGCCATTGTTTTCATTCCCGGAGCGATCAGGCCGCCCAGCAGGACGCGATCTTTATTTACAACATCTATTGTCGTTGCCGTTCCAAAACTGCACGCGATGACCGGAACACCGTATTTTTCTACGGCCGCAAATGCGTTAACTAGCCGATCTGTGCCGGCTGCGGACAGCGGCTCGTATCTGATATCGAGGTCAAAATCCATTTCGTTGGTTACGAACCTGACATCGATATCAAATGCGGTATTGATCGCGTCGCTCAATTGAGAATTGATGCGTGGCACGACCGAACACACCAATGCTTTTGAGACGGTTGAGTTACCAACTTTCGCAATTAGTTCTGCGGAATGTAAATCGCTATCTGTGGGGATCGAAAATTTTGTGATGAGAAGTTTGCCGTCAAAGACGCCGAACTTTATCGCTGAGTTCCCTATATCGACGGCGAGGAGCATTATCCCTTGAGCGGCAGGCCGTCGTATATTACGTTCCAGCCGTTTCGGCGGCTTGTGCGGAGGCTTTTGGTGAACCACTCGACGGCCGCATGGGCATCGTCGTAGATCTGAACCGCAGGGCGGTCTTCGCGCGGATCGACGCGGCAGATGGCGGCACCGACGGTAGCGGTTTTGATGCACAGGAGCGCGATCATATTGTCTTTTTGCATGACGGCGGTGCGCAACGCGACGTTTTCAAACTCTTCGTCAAAGTCCTCAAACTCAGCCAGCTCTTCATCAAAATCGTCGTCAAAACCGACCAGGTCTTTTTCGAGATCCTCGTCAAAATCAAAATCGGCTTCTAGTTCAAATTCTTCGTTCATACTCGCGCGTCCTGTGTATTTACACGTTACACGCTTGGGCGGCGAAATTCAATTCGTATTTGACCTCGGCGTGATTTTTGACGAGCATCTCCTCTGCCACGCGGTTGCCCGTACGCCGGTCGATGACCTCACGCCAGATCTCGTTCTCGCGAAAATTCTTGCCGTCTTCGGTTGAAAATTTGTGATTTTTTTCGATGATGTGATACGAATACTGCGTCTCGCGGTCAGAGTAGATCGCACCTTTCAAATGGTCGTCTGTCAGCCAAAGCTTGATCTGAAAGGTAAGGTCGGTCGGGTTATAAAACCGCAGGTCGATGTAGTTATAAAAAACGCCGGCACCGCTGCCAAACGGCAGCACGCGGTTCTCATCCGGAAACGGGTCAAAGCTGTGATGATGCCGCTCCGAGATCTCAAGCGGCGTGTGCAGCGACATCCAGTAAAGTAAATTAGCAAGCTGGCAAAGCCCGCCGCCGACCCCGCGGACAACTTCGCCGCGTGAGAGCTGCATGCCCTCGTGATAACCCTTTTCCCCGGTCGCTTCGCCCACGCATCGCCAGAACGAAAATGTCTCGCCAGGTTTGATCAAGATGCCGTCGATGGTCGGACACGCGAGCCTTAAATTTTTGATCTTGTTTTCCTGCAACTGCGGATCAGAATTGCCCAACCGTCGACGCAGCAAGGACTGATGTTTCTTACAGGTAAATTTTAGAGCTTCGGGTTCTTTTTTAGACGCAAAACGCCCGATACGCGGCAGGTCGGCAATGTGGCGAAACATTCGTTTTTGCCAGATACGCGTTTGGTAAAAAAATGGGTGAATTTCGGATAGGCGTTTTTTCAAATCTCTCTCAGCCGCTCAACATCTCCGGCTTGAACGATTGTAACCGAACCGTCGCTCGCTTTCACTCTAAGTGCTCCGTTTTCTTCGAGGCCGTCGGTCGTGCCCTCAAGAACTCCGTCCGGCAGCGTGGCGCGGACGGATTTTCCGCTAAAATATGATGAACGCTGACGCCAGTTTTGAACTATTTCCGCCGGTCCGTCGTCGCTATTTAACATCTCGTACCAATAGCTCAGATACTTGATCAAAGCACCCTCGACATTGCCGGACGTTACCGCACCGGATATTTCTGCTTCGATCGAAGTGGCTGTTTCGGCGATCTCGTCGGGGAAATTGCTGCTTTTCAGATTGATCCCGATGCCGACGATCACTGCGTTCCCGTTGGGCGTATCAACCGTCTCGGCGAGTATGCCGCTGATCTTTTTGTCGCGTATCAGTACATCGTTGACCCATTTTATGTCGGGCCTTAGGCCAAATTCTTTGAGCGTGTCATAAACGGCGACCCCCGACATCAGCGTGATCAGCGGCAAATATTTCAATTCAAGTTTTGGCCGCAGGACAATACTGAAATAGAGTCCCGAATCGGGTTCCGACACCCACGTTCGTCCATGCCGACCGCGTCCCGCCGACTGCTCGCGTGCGATCACGCACAGGCCTTCGTCGGCACCCTGGCGGGCTTGATTGGCGGCTTCGGTGTTTGTTGAGCCGAGGGAATCGAATCGGAGAATGTTGATGTTCATCGGGCCGGTCGCCACAGCGAATCGCAGTAATAATTCTTGCTATCAAAGAAATTGTGCTTGATCATGAACCCACTCTCCGCAGCAAGATCATCGATCATTTTCAGGCTGTATTTTTGAGAGATCTCCATAAATACGGCTTCCCATTGATCAAACTCAAAATCGCGGCCAAGAGCCTCGATCCGCACCGACTGCTTTTCACGGCTTACCAGAAAAGAGCGCGCCGAACCCTCGATCGGGCGGTAGTTTGCGTAATGGGTAAATTTATCTAGATCAAAATTACCGCCTAGCTCGCGATTTATACGCGTCAGTAAATGAAGATTAAATTTTGCCGTCACACCCGCCGCATCGTCGTATGCATTTGCGATGACATGCGGATCTTTTTGCAGGTCAAAGCCGATCAGTAGCAGATCGTTATCACTCATTACCTCGCGCAAAGATCTGAAAAACGAGACCGATTGATCGGCACCGAAATTTCCTATATTTGAGCCGAGAAACAGCAAAACCTTCCGGCGTCCGTTTTCGCTTTTTAGCGTTTCGAGAATGCGAAAATAGTCGCCAGTCTGAGTTTCCATTTTCAGCGATGGAAACTCAGCCCTGAATTTTGTCGAAAGTGCGTCAAGGGCTTCTTGGGAGATGTCGATTGCGGAATACGTCAGATCGGCACCTTGCAATAGGCACTGGTCAATTAGGATGGCCGTCTTTGTTCCGTCGCCTGCACCGAGTTCGATCAGGTCAAAAGGACTAACATTTCCATCCGCAAATTCTAGATATATCCCGCCGCCTTGCGACGAAAATATCTCGTTCTCACAGCCGGTCAGGTAATACTCAGGCAGCGTCATTATTTCCTGAAACAGCCGCGAGCCTTCGTCATCGTAAAAATACTTTGACGACAGTTCCTTTGGCGTCGCTGATAGACCGCGAAGTACGTCGTCGGCAAATTGTGAGAGTTCGGTTGAGGTTGAAGATTCCATTGGGTTATTTTAAACAGGATGTACAGGATAGACAGGATTGCTTGGATGGAGTCTATAATACTCCAGTTTTGGGTTAGCGAAATTGACCAATAAGCCGACTTCGATGCCGGTCGCATTTAGGTAATTTATGGCTTGTGCTTTATGTTCAGAGAGAATTCGATTTACGGTTTTTAACTCGATCAACACTTTTTTATTAACAATCAGATCTGCGTAAAAGTCCCCGACAATTACGTTTCGAAATTTAATTTTAAGCGCCGTTTGAGCCACTACCTCCAGTCCTTTTTGCGAGAGAGCAACGACCAAAGCCTTTTCATAAACCGACTCTAAAAATCCTGCCCCTAACTCATTCGAAACCTCAAAGCAGCACTCTAATATCGCTGATGTCAATTCTTCGTGTTTCATCCTGCCTATCCTGTTTATCCTGTTAAATTCTTATTTTGCCAGTCGTATTCCCGTGAATTGCCATCTTAGATGCGGATCAAAAAAGTTTCTGTACGTTGGGCGACTGTGGCCGGCGGGCGTGACGGCCGAGGCTCCGCGCAGCACCATCTGGTTGATCATAAATTTGCCGTTGTACTCGCCAACTGCTCCGGCGGCTTTTTTGAAGCCGGGATAAGGCAGGTAAGCGCTGTTTGTCCATTCCCAACGCTGGCCCCAGTCAAATTGCGACGACGCGACCTCCCATTCAAACTCGGTAGGTAGGCGGCAGCCTTTCCACTCGGCGTAAGCGGCGGCCTCGTAATAAGAAACATGCGTAACCGGAGTATCGAGCGGCAGATCGCGAACCCCGGCGAGCGTGTAATGCCGCCAACCGGAATTGTCGCGATGCCAATATTCTGGTGAATCGACGTTATTCTGCCTGACCCAATCCCATCCGTCAGAATGCCAAAGCAGCGGGTCGTCGTAGCCTCCGGCGTCGATAAACTCGATAAACTCGCCGTTCGTCACTAGCCCGTCCGAGATCGCGAAATCCTCAAGATATACCTTTTGACGTGAGAGTTCGTTGTCAAAACAAAAAGCTTCGCCGCTATGGCCGATCTCGTGGATACCGCCTTTTACTTCGACAAAGCTGCCGGTTCCGGATGCAGCTTCTTCAAAAGCAAAATCAGGATGATAAACCGGGAATAGCGGATTAAGGCTAAAGGTGTATTTGAGATCAGTCAGGAAAAGCTCCTGATGCTGCTGCTCGTGGTTTAGGCCGAGAATGACCAGATCGCGAACACCGGCCGCCGCGTCACCGCCCAGCAGATCGGCCATTTTTTCATCGACATACTTGCGATATTCAAAAACCTCTTTGACCGTCGGGCGGCTCAAACTGCGGTGATCCCGCTGTGTACGATCGCCGACGGAGTTGTAATAGCTGTTGAAAAGAAAGCTAAAATTTTCGTCAAATACCTTATAGCCCGGCACAAAGTTTTTGAGGACCATCTCCTCAAAAAACCACGTCGTATGTGCAATGTTCCACTTTGGCGGCGAGGCGTCGATCACCGGCTGCGGGATGTAATCCTCGATCTCAAGCGGTTCGCACAGTTTTTCGGTGTATGAGCGGACCGACTTATACAACGCGCGCAGATTTATCGACTGCTCTTGTTTTGGCGTAGCTTGCATTTCTCCAATTAAACCAAATCCGGCGGCAAAGGTGAAGATTTATTGCGGCTGGCCGAGTTTAATTAGTGCTTCTTTGCATATCTCGGCGAGATAAATGTCGGGTGAGCCGAGGTATAAGCGGAGAATTGCCGCGGTGGACGCGTCACCGATCGAGCCCAGGGCAAAGGCAGCCTCGCGGCGGGTGTCATCGGATTCTTTTTGATTTCTTAGCACGGTTGTCAGGACGTCAACTGCATTCCTAAACCTGGGATCGGCGGGTTCACTCGTTCCGGGTTCTTTATATTTGGACGGAAGAAAATTTTGCGGCGTTACGGCTGAGGCACTTGCGGCTCTGGGAAAATTTGCGAGCTGGCCGATGGACTTGGCGGCGGAGCGGCGAAGAAATTCGTCATCCTCAGACGGCTTTTTCTTTAGAATCGCGGTTAGCGCATCGAGAGCCGAAATATCGCCGATCTTTCCGAGTGCGACAGCGGATGCGGCTCGAACTTCGTCGGCACGGTCTTTTTGCAGCAAGCGGATCAGAGAGGCGGCGGCTGAACGGTCGGCCACAGCTCCAAGAGCGAACGCTACCTCGGTACGAACGAATGGTTGTTTGTCATTTAATAACGGTATCAACGCAGCTGCTGCTTCAGCTTTTGGTAAGTAAATTACTGCCGAAGCGGCTGTCGCTCGGACGATCTCGTCGGGGTCCGACAACAGTTGAACCGCCAGACGTGACGCGGTCTCGGTGTGAATGACTTTGATCTGATGTAGGGCGTTGCGTTTAAGCTCGGTATTGCCGGAGGTGAGGTTGGATCGTATGATCTCAAGATCCTGAGAAAAGACGCTGCCCACGAAACACACGAAAAAAAGAAGGCAAAAGACCGGGGAAATGCTGCGGCCTCTCCCTTTCTCCCCGATTCCT
>JBEBGA010000271.1:0-4305 GCA_040081695.1 Pyrinomonadaceae bacterium | reverse complement strand
TCTACATACTGCATGACTATAAAGTTGAACCCGCTATGCTCGCCGATCTCGTGAATTGTGCAAATATTAGGATGGTCAAGAGAGGCGGCGGATTGAGCTTCGCGCTGAAAGCGCTTTCGCGAGCCTTCATCTATCGCCGAATTTGGCGGAAGCACTTTTATGGCGACATGACGGTTGAGCCGCAGATCTTTGGCTAAATACACCTCACCCATAGCACCGGATCCGATATGAGAGAGAATTTGGAACGATGCGATTCGTTCGCCCGGCTGCAGAGACTTGACCGGCTCGCCTCGTCCCTCGCTCCCGATCGGCGAATCGATGAAGCTGTCGAAGGATTCGTGGGCAGAGATCAGGGCTTGAACCTCAGCTTTGAGGGCTTCATTCCCGCCGCATTCCTCATCGACAAAATCCAGGCGCCGCTCAGCGTCGAGTTCGATCGCTGAATTAAAGATGCGGCTGACCTTATGCCAATGTTCGACTTCCATAACCGATCTGTCCTAGATGCGGGTCCGCAGCCACGCCCTGGCGAGGTTCCAATCGCGAAGTACCGTATTCGAGTGCACCCCAAGAACGCCCGCGATCTCCTCGTTGCTCAGCCCCGCAAAAAAACGTAGTTCGACGACGCGGGCTCGCCGTGGGTCGGCAACCGCCAGTTCATCCAGCGCTTCGTCGATGGCGATGAACTCCCGTGGCCTCTCGCGAACGAAAACAAGAGTATCTTCGAGAGGTATTTGTTCGCCGCCGCCACGCTTCTCCGCAAGTTTTTGCCTCGCGTAGTCCACGAGTATTCGCCGCATTGAGCTTGCCGCTACGGCAAAGAAGTGCGTTCTGTTCTGCCATGCGGTTTTTTGACCTACAAGGCGAAGAAATGCCTCGTTCACGAGGGCCGTCGGCTGTAAGGTGTGGCCCTGCCGCTCCGATCGTACAGAATATGCGGCAAGTCGGCGCAGCTCGTCGTAGACGATCGGCATCAGTTCGTCGATCGCTTTCCCATCGCCGCGCCCGACTTGCTCCAATAGCTGTGTTATTTCCGGCTGACCAGCCATTCTTTGTTTCACTCTAGGATGAGTTTAGTCGGAAGCGGTAAAAAATCAAAAAAAAATTATCCCTATTGTGGTCTTTTTGTTGAAATCTCGCGTTATGGGCAGAAGAGCAAAATTCTTTTTCGGGGAGAACGAGACATGCCAACAACATCGACTACGCCTTGCGACGACAAAAACACTGGTATCTTAAAGCGAATTGCGGCCGGCGACAGCAGCGCGGTCGAAGATTGCATTCAAAAATATAGCGGCTTGGTCTGGGCGTTTGCTCGAAAGGTCAACTCCAGCTTTGAGGACGCCGAAGACATATCGCAGGATATTTTTATGGCGATCTGGCAAAATGCCGCCCGTTTCGACGAAAGCATTGCGTCCGAATCTACTTTTGTTTCAATGATCGCGCGACGCCGGGTTGTCGATCGGCTGCGACAGATATATCGTCGTCCAAAGATGGATCCGATCTCTGACCACATGTACTTGGGGCCATCAGACTTATCGTCTGCCAACAATGCTCTCGACGCTTCTAGAGCGTTAGCTGCCATAGGCAAACTGCGAAAAGAGCAGAAGGAGCTAATTTGGTTGAATATTTTTGAAGGGATGTCCCATACCGAAATTGCAAGTCAAAGGGAGTTGCCAATTGGTACCGTAAAGACGCATATCCGACGCGGGTTGGCGGCGGCAAAGACACTACTGCTCGAACCGAGGGAAAATGCGAACCATGTGACGGCGTACTGAGAATAGAAAGGATCAATTAACCATCTGCTTTCATCTTGCCGAAGAATGCGTAAGCAGCTTTTGCTCCTGTAATTTGGAGACGCCAGTTCGTGAAATCTTCTGCATTCGTGCAATTGTTGCCGTGACCCTGGAATATCAGCGTGTACTTCGTTGGCTTTGTTATATCCCGTCGGAAAAATCCGGTTCCGCTTCGAATCGTGCCGTTGAATATCCATTCCTTGTAAAGAAAGACATTCGGGCTGGTCGATGTGTTATCGGGAATATGCACGCTTCGAGAGGTCATCAGTGTTGGCCTCGGCAAAACAAGAGAGCCTTTCAGCTCGCCACCCGTCATGAACTGCAACGTCCATGTCGAGCCCGTAAACGCATCGACCAATCCGAGTTCTGACGAGGATGTTGTTTCGAACTCTTTGATCACAGCTGCGATACCTTTAATGTCGTCGAAACTTGCGGGTGTCGTGTACAGTTCCGCAGCCGGGCCAAACTTCATATCCTTGAGAAGGTCCAACTCGTATTTGGAGAGCCTTCCGGTCGATACGCTGTAAGTTCCCGGCTCGGCGCAGCAGGCACAAAACGGGGTTGAGCCTGCGGCGACAGCAGCACAGGCAGCAATGAGCAAGAGCACGGACAATATTTTTGATCTCATAGGTAATCCTCTGATTGCGTTCAACCACCCGCTACCGCAGGTGGTTCCGACTAGCGACGCTGACATTTGCGGCAAAAATAGGTTGAGCGGCCACCTTGTTTTAACCGAACTATCGGCGAATTGCAATTGCGGCAAGGTTCGTTCTCGCGATCATACACTAACCACGACGGAGCATCGGCGGCTGAATAGTAATTTCCTTCAAGGTTCTCAGGATCGATCGGCTTCAGCGACGCATGATCGATCGCTATCTGTAGCACACCACGAACGCTCGCGTGCAGTCTTTCAGCTTTCGGCTTCGACACTTTGTTTGATGCGATCGCTGGATGCAAACCTGCCGCAAACATCGCCTCGCTGGCGTAAATATTTCCGACTCCGCAAACCTTTGTTTGATCAAGCAGAACTTCCTTGAGACTGCGTTTTGACGACTTTAGAACACGATGAAAGTAATCAACGGAAAACTCATCCGAGAAAGGCTCAGGTGCGAGTTTTTTCAGCTCTTTTGCCTCGTGCAGCTCGGATGTCTTGACGATCTTCATCAGCCCAAAATGCCGCTGATCGTCGAAAACGAGGCGATCATCGCCGTCAAGTTGAAAGATCGCGTGGGTAAATTTCGGATTCTCGCGCTCATCCGGCAGCAGCGAAAACCGGCCGCTCATTCTCAGATGCACGATCAATGTCCTGTCATCGCTTAGGTCAAATAGAATGTGTTTGCCGCGTCGATGGATGAAATTTATGTGTTTGCTTTTGAGTATTTTTGCAAAATCTTTAGCTTTGGTTTCGGGAGCCAATCGTTGGCGCACCAATTCAGCCGTGACGATCATACGGCCCTTTACAAGCGTATCCAATGAACGCGAGATCGTCTCGACCTCAGGTAATTCCGGCATCTTAGACCTTTGTATAATCCGTCAACGCCGTCTTGTCGCCGAGCACATTTCCGGGGCTGACGGTGACATTGCGGCCGATGTGGCAACTGCGGCCGATAACGGCTCCGCGAATCTCAGCCGATGCCGCCACCCGCGAATGCGACCAGATGACGGAGTTCTCGATGGTTGCTTTCTCCTCGATCAGGACGCCGGCTCCGATCACGGAGTTTGTTATCTTAACGCCCGGCTTGATCGAGCAGCCCGAGCCGATCATGGAATTCTTGTCGATCTCCGAGTGAGTTGCAGATTCAAAATCGTTGGCAGGATCGAGTTCGAAGCCCTCGATCTTTCCTTCGAGAAAATCATGATGAGCCCGAAGATAACTGGCCGGCGTGCCGATGTCGAGCCAGTATTCGTCCGACATAGTGTAAGCAAAAAACGGCGTATCGCGACGCAATATCTCGGGGAAAACATCGTACTCAAAAGACTTGTTCTCGCCCTTGGCAATGATATCGAGGATCGACGGCTCAAGAATGTAAACTCCTGCATTTATCGTATTTATAGCGAGTTTAGCGGCTTCCGCCGCAGGTGGTTTTTCGATAAAACGGAGAACGCGATCATTCTCATCCGTCTCGACCAGCCCGTATCGCGACGGATCTTTGACCCGCACGAGCGACAAGGTCGCCTCAGCCTGTTTTGCAGCGTGAAATTCAAGCAAGGCTCCGATATCGAGATTGGTCAGAATATCGCCGTTAAAAACAATAGTTGTCTCACGCAGAGCATCCGCAGCAAAACGATACGCGCCGCCAGTGCCCATGGGCGTTGGCTCGGTGATATATCGCAGATTTACGCGAAAATCCGAGCCGTTACCGAGCACGTGTTGTATCTTGTCGGGCTGATAGCTCAGCGAGAGGGTTATGTCCTGGATGCCCGCTTTCTTAAGAACATCGATCTGGTACAGCAAAAACGGGCGGTTCATTACCGGAACGATCGGTTTCGGCGTATAGACGGTCAATGGCCTCAG
>JBEBGA010000691.1:0-1022 GCA_040081695.1 Pyrinomonadaceae bacterium | reverse complement strand
AACGTATGCCATTCGCTTGCCGTCACGCGAAAACGTAATGTGGCGGCTATAACTAGACGGTGTGACAACTGGCTCGGGCTGTCCCTGCACGGCCCCGGTGCGTTCGTCGATAGCGATGCGCCAAAAGTTCATATTCCCGGCCCGGCTGCTCACAAAATATAGATATTTGCCGTCGGGTGACCAAACTGGGTTCCAGTTCGAGACGGCAAAATCCTTTGCCACAATGACAGGTTCACCGCCTTCAGCCGGGATGGTTGCGATATCGCGTCGACCGAAGGTGCCGGTGTAAAACCAATATGCGATGCGATGTCCATTTGGCGACCACGTCGGATGCGTTGCTTCGAGTTTGATCAGGTCGCGCGAACTGCCTGATTGGATATCGACGACCTTTAGGCTCATGTCAGGAGCGGCCCGTACGGTTGGCTGCTCGCGGCCAAAGGTGCTGACGACTATCTGCTTGCCGTCGGGCGAGAATGACGGATGATAGCCGAAATCCGCCACCTTTCGCAGATTGTCTCCCGAAGGCTCGACCACAAAGATGCCGCCTTTATCGCGTTCGCTGCGGAAGGCGATCAGGTCTCCCTTTGGCGAGAATGCTGGCATCGTGTCATTCTCTGGCGAATCGGGCGTGAGCTTGTCTGCTTTCTTACCACCGACGCGCAGAACAAAAATATCGAACTGTCCACCGTCCACGCCCGCGTAAACAATGTCTTTGCCGTCCGGGGAAAGGCTTGGGAAGTATTCAGTTCCCGCTTGATTGGTGATCGAAACGCTGGTCGCCGACGACCACTCGTTGGCTCCGCCGCGGGAACCACCGATGAATGCGAAGTAACCTGCTATCCCTGCCACGAGAGCGACCGCTGCCGCAGCACCATACAGATAAAGCCGTCGGGCATTTCTTCCACGGACAAAGGAAAGCGTGGAGCTGGAATGCAATTCACCGGTCGATGACGAATCGAGCTCGCGCTTTATCGCCTTTAGATCGGCCCGCAGGTCGTTTGCCGTTGCGTAGCCGCCGCCGT
>JBEBGA010000690.1:0-1023 GCA_040081695.1 Pyrinomonadaceae bacterium | reverse complement strand
AGTTTGTCGTACTCGGCGAGCGTCGATTCCATCATGTTAAAGATCGATTCGTAGATCGCGACATCGACTATCTGGCCGGTGCCGCCGTTTACGTTGCGATGATAGACCGCAGTCAACGCTCCGATCGTCGCGTGGAGTCCGGCCAGATAGTCGATGTCGCGATCTACGAATCGATCTTTAACATGATGGAATCGACGCTCGCCGAGTACGACAAACTCGGCGTCATTCGCGAACGTACCGGAGCCAAACTCGAGGGCATCGTCCCAACCTCGACCTATCCGACCAAGGACGGCAAATTTATCATCATCGGCGGCAACGGCGATTCGATCTATCGACGCCTGATGAATGCCGTCGGCCGCCCCGATCTTGCGGAACACGCGGAGATGCAAGACAACGCAGGCCGCGTCGGCCACGAGGCCGAGATCGACAAAGCGATCACTGACTGGACGCTGACAAAAACCTACGACGAGGCCTACGCCGAGATCGTCGCAGCCGACGTGCCGACCGGCCCGGTCTATTCGATCGCCGACATTGTAAAAGACGAACAGTACATCGCCCGCGAGCTTTTCGAAACCGTCGAACTCGCACCCGGCGACACCGTGCGAATTCCGGCTGTTTTACCAAAACTAACCGAAACCCCCGGCGGCACCGAGTGGATCGGCCCAAAACTAGGCGAACATAACCATGAAGTTTACTGCGGCTTCCTCGGCATGTCGCAAAGCGAATACGAAGGCCTCGTCGCGGAAGAAATTATTTAGCCACAAAATGCACAAAAGACACAAAAAGGGGACTCTTTAATTTATTGACGAATTGGTTTATTTCACAATCTCTTTTTTGTGTCTTTTGTGCCTTTTGTGGCCAACTCTTTTATGGCATTACCCAAGCGAGTCGAGATCGTTGAAGTTAGTCCCCGCGACGGGCTGCAGATGCTGCCTGCGTTTGTGCCGACGGCGGAAAAGATCGAGCTGATCGAGAAACTGAAGGAAGCTGGTTTCCGCCGCATCGAGGCTGTGTCGTTTGTCA
>JBEBGA010000689.1:0-1024 GCA_040081695.1 Pyrinomonadaceae bacterium | reverse complement strand
CGACTACAGCGACCGCCTCTTCGCCGAGTGGCAGCTGTTAAGCGAGAAGGTTGAGAAGCTCGCAGCAGGTGAAAAATATGTCGAGCCTCTCGAACCGGTCGCTGTAGTCGAAGTGCCGAACGATTGGCAATCTCTGGTTGAAGAGAATGCCGAAAAAGCGTTGGCCGAACAGTCGCGAATACAGAAAGATTTTGAAAGAGCATTCGCCGCCGGTGCGGTTGGACGCGGTTTTATCCGCGACGAAGATCATCCTAAATATCTGCTTTACGCCGACTGAAATGCCTATATTTGAGATAGATCCGGATATCCGAAAAGCAAGAACGCTCGCGTCCGATTTTTATACGGATGGGCGTTATTTTGAGCTTTCAAAAGAGAAGATCTTTGCCCGAAGCTGGCAGCTTGTCGCGGGCCCCGAACTCAACTCCGATCTGACACCCGTTACCATTCTCCCCGGTTTTCTCGATGAGCCTGTCCTGATTTCCCGACACGACGGCGATCTCAGATGTTTCTCAAACGTCTGTACGCATCGAGGCAAGATCCTTATCGAAGAGCCATGCTCGGCAAGTCTTATTCGGTGCAGTTATCACGGCCGGAGGTTCTCGCTCGACGGCAAATACCTGTCCATGCCCGAATTCGAGGGCGTGGAGGAATTTCCATCCGAAAGTGATAATTTGCACCCGGTCGCATTTGCCGAGCATGCTGGCTTCCGGTTTGCGTCGATCGATCCGATGGCACCTTTTAAAGATCACATAAACGATGCTGCCGGGCTATTTGGAGACGTCGAAGGCCTGAAACTTGTATCGACCCACGATTATGAGGTCAATGCACATTGGGCCCTTTATTGCGAGAATTATCTCGAAGGTTTTCATATACCGTTCGTGCATCATTCTCTTAATGAGATCGTCGACTACGGCAGCTATACAACTGAAACCTTCCGCTATTCGAGCCTGCAGACCGGATTTGACGGCGATGGCGAGGTTGCCGGCCGCTATCTATTTCTCTTCCCGAACTTGATGTTCAATTT
>JBEBGA010000688.1:0-1026 GCA_040081695.1 Pyrinomonadaceae bacterium | reverse complement strand
TTTGCGCTCCAAATCATTGACCGCAGACCTGCCGGACTGCGGCCGGTTTATGATTTATCGGTCAATGAAATTCACGCTTTTATTGCCGGAACATTTGCCGTTCATAACTGTATCGGGAATTCGGGACCGCTCGATCCCGGCATTGAAGAAGCGATTGTCGAACACGATTTAATCGCTGCCTCCGTATTGTCCGGCAATCGCAATTTCGAAGCGCGGGTGCATCAAAACATCAAAGCGAATTTTCTGATGTCACCGCCGCTGGTCGTGGCTTACGCCTTAGCCGGAACGGTTCTCAAAGACGTTTATCTGTATCCGATTGGGCAGGACACAGACGGCAACGACGTTTTTCTGAAAGACATCTGGGCTTCGCTCGATGAAGTTAAAGAACAATTGCAAGCCGCCTTTGATCCCCCAACTTACAAAAGACTTTACAGCGAATTTGCCGAGCAAAATCCGCTGTGGAACGAAATTCCGTCTTCAACCGGGGCAGTTTATGAATGGGATCGAGACTCGACCTATATTCAGGAACCTCCGTTTTTTGAAGATTTTTCGATGGAAACAGGTCGGTTTTCGAATATAAAAGGCGCGAGAGCCTTGGCAATTTTCGGCGATTCGGTGACGACCGACCATATTTCGCCGGCCGGTGCGATCAAACCGAGTTCGCCCGCCGGACTTTATCTGCAATCGCTGGGCGTCCCCGTCGAAGATTTTAATTCCTACGGTTCACGGCGCGGAAACGACCGGGTGATGCTGCGCGGAACCTTTGCCAATGTGCGAATTAAAAACCTGATGGTGGCACCGGTCGAAGGCGGTTTTACCAAACATCAGCCTGACGCAGAAGACACGACCATTTATGATGCGGCAGTGCAGTATCAATCGGAAGATGTTCCGACCATCATTTTCGGCGGTAAAGAATACGGAACGGGGAGTTCACGCGATTGGGCGGCCAAAGGCACCAATTTGCTCGGCGTAAAGGCGGTGATCGCGGAAAGCTTCGAGCGCATCCACCGCTCCAACCTGGTCGGC
>JBEBGA010000270.1:0-4340 GCA_040081695.1 Pyrinomonadaceae bacterium | reverse complement strand
GCGCATCTGCTGCAACTGCTCTTCGGTAACCTCTGGAACCGTGAAATCAGTCGGCACCGAAATATTATTAGCAGCAACGATCTCGTCGATCAGCTTTTTCTCTTTTTCCGTTTCCAGCTTGTTGCGGACATAATCTTTGACCGGAGCCTCGCGGGCGGTCGGATTATCCGGATCTTTAAAGCCGGTTGAGATCAAGATATGCCGGGCATCATATGTGTCGCCGGTTGGTGCCGGGGGCTGTCCCGGAGCGGCGGCGGCAGGCTTTGTCGTGCTCGGCCCTAGCTTACGTTCGAGCTTAATGATGTGATATCCAAAATCGGTCTCGACCAACTCAGGGGCGATCTGTCCCGGCTCCAAAGCCAGTGCTGCCGTTTCGAACGGAGCGACCATACGGCCCTTTGGCACGTCTTTGTAAAGTCCGCCCTGCGGCTCGCCACCCGGCGGCTTGTTGCCGGGATCCTGTGACAATTCGTTTGCGAGCTTGGCGAAATCTTCACCCGCTTTTGCCCGGTCAAGTATGGCTTGTGCGGTAGCTTTTTTCGCCGCTGGATCGAGTTCAGGATGCGCCTTGATATACTGATCGATCTCTTCGTCCGTGACCTTGGTCTTTTCGGTTGCCTTTTCAGAGAAAAGGCGAGCGAGAAACTGAGCCTGCTGCAACTTAACCTGCAGTTCGGTGCGGGCGATAAGATCTTTTGCGAGTTGGCCGGCCGCAAGCTTTGTATTGTATTCGTTCTTGTAAATGCGGATCTTTGCAAAGATATCGCGTGCTTGCGTCTTTTCCTCTTCGCTGATCTCGCGATCCTTCATTTCGGGGTTGCCCGCTTTGAGGATCTCGACCTTAGCGTTAAGAAATTCGTCAAACTCGACCTGATGTGTGCGTGATTCGGTGTGACCGCCTAGGCCGATACGCTCCATCAAGCCCGGCCCTGCTTTTGGCTGTTCGTCCTCAGCCCAATATGCTTTGACCTGATCCTCGGTAATAAAACCAAACGCGGGCATCGGGCCTTTGTCTTTGTTGATCTCGCGGTCATAGTTGACGGCGATGATCTCGGACCGGACGTTGTCCATCTCCTGAATATTCGTCGGCGTATTTGCTAGCCCGTCACGCTGTGCCTGGCTGGCGAAGGCAAGCAGTTGTTTCAGATTCTCGATCTGCTGCTTTTTCATTTCCGGATCCTCGGCGAGCTTTTTCAGGATCATCGGATTTGTCTTTGCCACGTCTGTCAGGAGCATCTCGATCTCCTCACGGCTGATCGAGTTGAACGATGCCGTGCTGTGTCCGCCGACCTTTTTCTTCCAAACAACCAAACCAACGCCTATCGCGAGTATCGCGACGATCAGGATCAATGCTTTTGTTAAATTGCTCAATGTATGAGTCCTCACTAATAGAAAATCTAGATATTTGCCAAACGGCTATAATATCAAAAACTGTAAATAACAACTAATGAAATTCAGCTATTCGTTGGTTTGAACCAGTTCGAGCAAAACACCGTTTGTCGCAGCAGGATGAACGAACGCAACCAGACAGCCCTCGGCACCAATACGTGGAGACTCGTCGATCAGCCGCATGCCTTTTGCTTTGAGCTGCGCAAGTGATGCCTCGATATCATCGACCTCGACGGCGATGTGATGGATACCGCCGCCGCGTTTTTCGAGAAACTTGGATATCGGCGAGTCGTCCGAGGTCGGTTCGAGCAGCTCAACACGGCTCTCGCCTATCGGCAGCATCGCGACGCGGACCTTTTGGTCTTCGACGATCTCAGTATGAACATTTTCCAGCCCCAACGCGTCGGACCAGAATTTAAGGGCTTCATCGATGCCTTTTGTGGCAATGCCAAGGTGGTTTATCTTCATGATCTATTTAATATTTTTTCGACCGCCGAATACGGATCGATCTCTTTTCCGGCGATTTGGGCGGCAAGGCTGTCGAGCTTTTCACTTGTTCCGTTTTGACTCATCAGATCCGAAAGCAGCCGTTCCTGTACCAATTCCGTCAGGCGCCAGCGGGCGATAGCAGTTTTTCGCACCATGCCGCCGGTTTCGGCTTTTTGAAAGTCAAAATAGCTGGTTATCGCGGCTGACAGGTCTTCGATACCTTTGCTTTCGGTCGCAACAGTCCTGACTATCGGCGGCATCCACATGTCCGTGCGGTGAGCGAGGCCGAGCAGGGCTTCGAGCTCTTTTTGGGTGCGGATGACGCCTTCGCGGTCGGCTTTATTGATGACAAAAACATCGCCGATCTCCATTATTCCGGCCTTGATCGCCTGGATGTCGTCGCCCATTCCGGGAACCAGCACGACGACCGAGACATCCGCTGTTTTGACGATCTCAACCTCGTCCTGACCGACACCCACAGTTTCGACGATGACCTTATCAAACCCGGCAGCATCAAGTATCGATACCGCGTCAACCGTCGCCCGTGAAAGCCCGCCAAGATTGCCCCGCGTCGCCATCGAGCGGATAAAGACGTTTTTATCCATCCCTAGCGTCGCCATCCGGATGCGGTCGCCAAGAATCGCACCGCCGGAGAATGGGCTCGACGGATCGATACAGACGATGCCGACCTTTTCGCCCTGATCTTTGTAATAAAGCGCGAGCTTATCGACTAGCGAAGATTTCCCGGCACCCGGAGCACCCGTGATGCCGATGACGACCGCATTTCCGGTTCGCGGAAAAACAGCTTTCATAAGCTCAGCCGCACCTTCGCTGCCGCTCTCGACCTTTGTGATTGCTCGAGCGACGGAGCGAGGGTCACCGGCAAACACTTTTTGTGATAATTCTTCGATCGACATTATGTGAACCCTTATTTTCGCACTCGACCGCAGAAAAGCAAAAAGGCGAGCCGAAGCTCGCCGAAAAATTATGTGTTACGCCCTTAACTTAAGTGTAGGCTACTGACAAAAAACTACATCTGCCCTTCGTCAGCCGACGGGCCGTAGATCGACGGTACCGGGATGTCGTTCAGGCGAAGATAGACCGACAATTGCCCACGGTGGTGAATGATGTGGTTCATTACAAACGAACGCATCACGGCGACTTTTGGCATGGTCAGATAGACCTGTTCGCCGTTTCGCATCGTCCAGTCGGTAAAGAACGTTTCGTCAGGCGTTTCGCCGAGGATGATCTTTGCTTTGGCGATATGATCGTCAAAAAAAGCGAGCAATTCCTCGGTTGATGTTGGCTCGAAAGGCTTAAAGTCAGCGGTAGCAAAATCTAGTACATCCTGCTTGAGCGTCTCTTTCGTCCAGCCAAACATTTCGGCACAATGGACTGCGAGTCGTCCAAACGTCATCGATTTTTCGTGCGGTTTCCAGTCAAATTTCTCTGGCGGAACGCGTTCCAGACAACTGCGTGTAACCTTTGCCTCGTTATCCAGCTCAGCCAAAAATGCAGTTGCCAAACGGCCTGCGCTCGGTGCGGTACTTGTACTCATGATCTTTATTCTCCTTGGATTTGAATTAGAGGAATATAGTAATCGATGCGTTTCATAAATGCAACATCGTTTTGCAGAAGCCTGCACGAAGTTGGTTGCGACGTTCTCGCAACACTGGCACGTTTTTTGTGCCAGAACGGCGTAACGCTCAAGTTGGATGGTACACCCTTGCTAAACGCGCAGGCTTCTGCACCGAACCTATAACGCTTTTAATAAATTCTTTGCGATAACGATCCGCTGTATCTCGCTGGTGCCTTCGCCAATGGTGCAGAGCTTTGAGTCACGCCAGTATTTTTCGGCCGGATAATCTTTTGTATAACCGTAACCGCCGTGGATCTGGATCGATTCTTCGGACACGCGAACGGCCATTTCGGATGCGTAAAGCTTTGCCATAGCTGACTTTTGCGTGACGGACTTTCCGGCGTCCTTTGTCGCCGCTGCTTGCTGCGTGAGCAGTCGAGCACATTCGATCTGCGTTGCCATATCGGCAAGCTTGAACTGGATCGATTGAAATTCGGCGATCGCTTTGCCAAACTGCTGCCGCTCTTTAGCGTATTTGACCGCTGCTTCGTAAGCTCCCTGAGCGATGCCGACCGACAGAGCGGCGATCGAGATACGGCCGCCGTCGAGGACCTGCATGCATTGCAAAAAGCCTTCACCCTCGTTGCCAAGCCGGTTTGCGTCGGGGACTATGCAGTCTTCGAAAACGACCGATGCCGTTTCGGAAGCTCGCATCCCAAGCTTGTTTTCCTTTTTGTCAGACCGAAATCCGTCCATCGATTTGTCAAAGATAAACGCCGAAATGCCGCGATTGCCTTTTTCTTTATCGGTGACGGCGACGGTGCCGATCTTTATTCTTCGCAGTTTGACGACCGAGTTTCCGACCGCGTCAAACATCTTGCGG
>JBEBGA010000687.1:0-1028 GCA_040081695.1 Pyrinomonadaceae bacterium | reverse complement strand
GCCTGTGATGCCGCGTGTTCGCCACGCGTCGGCCTCTTTCTTGTTTTTGGCGTCGATGTCGGCCTTGGTCATGTAATAGACCGTCCGTGCCGTAAAGCCTTTTCCGTCCGCCGACGGCAATGCCGAAACCGTCAGCCGGTCGCCGACCCCGATCTCGGTCAATTGGCCCGGCGTGGCGGCAGTAAGGCTGGCGTTCTCGGCCGATACTTTTTTGTAAGCCGATTTGTCGGTCAGTGTTAGCTCGACCGCACCGGCCTTGGCATCGTTTACGGTGATCTTTTTGTCGCCGAGACTGACGACGTCGCCAGCCAGATATACAGGTTTGATCGCCGCGTCTGCCTGGCCAAAAACAAGACCGGCTCCGCCGCTGGACAAAAGAATTAGAAAGCTGACTAAAGCGTTTCGCAACATATAAATAGAATGACTTGTCTAAATTTCGATACGTTAAGAAATAGTATCTAAATCTATGACGTTAATATTAACAGTAAGGTTCGAGGCAATTTGTAAAGAAATGTAAAAATCTGCAAGCATTCGCGTTACGGATTTTGCCATTTGGGAGCGGTACGGCCGGTCAAGACGAGGCCGATGCCGACGGCGAAGACGAGGAACAATGAAATCACCCAAAAATACGGCAGAGACAGGAGCAATGTCCAGCCCAAGGTGCCGATCAAAATAGCGAGAGTTTCAGAGCGATTGTGTTCGGAGAGAAAATGCTTTTGGATAGCCTTACCCGCTGCTACTTGAAGTGCCACGCGGCCAAAAACATAGCCTAGCAGCAGTAGAACCGTACCGAGCACGCCAAGCGTAAACCCAAGATAATTGGGCAGCGAAAGAGCTCCGCCGACGATCATGCCCGTCACAATAATGAAAGACATCGCACCGATCGCCGTCACTTTTAGAAAAGTAAGGTTGATGCGAGCCACGGCCCGTCCCACAGCTCCGGGGGCGATCGTTGTGAAGGCCATCGAGACAACGAACCAGAAAAGGGCGAGCAGTAAACGCTGGGCCACAAAACTAAGTGAAAAACT
>JBEBGA010000686.1:0-1031 GCA_040081695.1 Pyrinomonadaceae bacterium | reverse complement strand
AGCCATCAAACCAGGCACGATAAGCGACAAGTTCGCACTGAATATTGACCTCGCTCCAACCGTGCTGGAACTCGCGGGAGCGAGCCTGCCGGGTACGATGCAAGGACATTCGCTCGTCCCGCTCCTAAAAGGCCAAAGGCCCGTGTGGCGCAATTCGTTCCTAGTGGAATACTATTCCGACAAGGTCTTCCCACGCGTTTTGCAGATGGGCTACAAAGCCGTTCGCAACGAGCACTGGAAATACATTCATTATCTGGAACTCGAAGGGATGGATGAGCTATACGATCTCAAAACCGATCCTTACGAATTGAAGAATCTGATAAGGCTGCCCGCCGCCGCGAGGACAGTCGACGAAATGAAGTGCGAGATGGACCGCTTACTGAAAGAGGCGTCAGAAGAATGAAGATTAGACAGGGCGTGAAAGCGGAACTCTTTCGGAATTTGATCTATGAAACGATGCCCCGAATGCCGACGCGATTATTACGACGACACGCTGTTGTATTGTCTGGACGATGGAAATGCGCTGCTTGAGGGGCCGTCAACCATCGATGAACCTGCGACGGCCATCCTCCACGCTACTGCGCCGCCAAGCGAGGCGGCAACGCGGGCTCAGATACACAGGACCGACCAAACGGCGGTCTTGCCAACGGGCGCCGCCGATCGGTTCGTATCGAGAAAGAATTCTTTGATAGCGGGTGTTCTCGGCATACTTCTAGTTACTGCTCTGGCGGTAGGCAGTTACTTGTACTACGGCCGCGGCGCAGGCAAGCAGATTGAGTCGATCGCGGTGATGCCTTTCGTTAATGAGAGTGGAAATGCGGATGTCGAATATCTCTCCGACGGAATGGCCGAGACGCTGATCAACAGCCTTTCAAAGATCGCAAATCTTTCAGTCAAGGCGCGGAGCACCGTCTTTTCGTATAAAGGCCGCCAGGCTTCGGCGAAACAGATCGGCGACGAGTTGGGCGTGCAGGCCGTTTTGCTCGGACGGCTTGTCCAGCGAGGAGAGAATATCAAAGTAAATCTCGAAC
>JBEBGA010000269.1:0-4366 GCA_040081695.1 Pyrinomonadaceae bacterium | reverse complement strand
TTTAGAAACAGAGCATTCGGCTCGGTCTTTTGCTTGATGCCGGCGGCGACCTGCATCGCCTCGCGATCAAACACCTTGGTCTTGATCTGCCCCGATGCCGTCCGCCAAACATCAAGCGCTCCGCCGAGCGTCAGCACGACAAAACACGCGGCGGCGGCGGCCTTTGCCAACCCCGTCTGCTCCCAAGCCCACGCTATCGCCAGCGCCATCAGCGGTATCGAACCGACAAACCAATAGATCAGTACCTTGATATTGTCCCATTCCCACGGCGCGAGCTTTGCAGCGTTTGAGATGATAAATAGGACGGCGAACGGGATGTAGAAATACAACAGAGCCAAGTGGTTAGGGGCCAGGGGCGAATCCGCTTTCACGGTGTCCGATTGTCCCTTGTCCCTCGTCCCTTTTGTCCAATAAACCCACACGCTGGCGACGATCACCGGGATCACAACCCCCGTATTTTTTACCCAAAACCACAAAACATTATCGTCACGCTTGTCCCAGCCGAAGTGCCACTCGAAAAACTTCGCCGTCTCGGTCGCGCTACCCGACATCGACCAGAGCAGTTCGGGTATTGCGACAACCGCCACACCCATGCCAAACATGGTCCACGTTTTCCATTTCGCGGGCTGCATTACGAACAAAAAACCCGTCACAACGAATAAAGCCGCAAGGCTATGCAAATGGATGAGCGGCAGCATACCGGCGAGGAAGCCGACGAGTAGGGGAGTGGCGGGGTGGAGGAGTGAGGGAGTCGCCTCATCTTTCTCTGTGCTCTCTGTGGCAAACACTTTCCACAAATATCCGAGTACGAGCACCGCAAGCGGCATTCCTAGCAACAAACTTCGTTGCGTGATAAAGAGCACTACCATCGAGTTGCCCCAGCGAAAATGATCGCCGATGGTGTAATCCTTCGGCAGGTGCCAGATAAAATTTAAGATGCTTTGGCCGGATTGCCAATAGTCTTTGAAAAACCAAACAAAGCCGAGACCGCCGGAGAAAAACAAAAGTGCGGGAGCAATGCGTCCGGCGAGCTTGCTGCCCGTGACCTTTGCAACAAAGCGTTCGAGGATGACGAGCAAGGAGAGTGCCCACGAGAAATTTTGCCAAAACATGGCGTCCTGCACGCTGACGCCCAGTTTTACAAAACAGGCGGTCAAAAAATCCGCAATGAATGGATATGAAAACCTCGCACCCGCCCACGAAGGGTTTTGCGGCGGGAAATTATTGCCGTCAGTAAAGCCAAATATCGCTCCGAGATGAAACGGCAGATCGCCGAGATTGTTTGACCCGCCTGTGTAGATGCCGTCCGGCCGTATGTACATCGCCAGGTCAAAAAATAGCCAAAACAGCAGAATAAAAAAGGCATAATAGGCCACGCTTGCAATGCGCTTGCCGCCGCCGCCTTGCAGCTTGCCCTTGGCTTTTGCCCAGTCACTCAGGAAATTATTGCGTAGATCTTTTTTCTTTAATAACAAAAGCGGCAGCAGCGTGATGCCGAGCGAGACAAGAATCGTCGCCGGGCCAAATCCAAAAAGACACGCCGCAACAAACGCCGTCAGGCCAAATATTGCTGAGCCGACGATGTTCCCTGCGGCCAACCGCCACATAAATCGCTCTTCGGCCGTAACTAAATATGTCAGCATCATACCGCCGAGAGCGATTAGTAGTATTAGAAGGATCGAGATCAACATAATGAGGCGAAACTCAAGATAAAGTTACTTTAAGTCAGTACAAAAACACAATTTACGACACCCAAATTGATCAAAACTTGTCGAAAACGGGCATTTGGTATAACCTTTTTCGAAACAGTCGTTTTTCCCGCCGGCCGCTGGAATTCATGAAAAGATTAGCGCAAATTCTCGGTATTTTGGTCGTTGTCGGCATTGGCCTGTTCGCGTGGACATTTACCTCAGCAAAGGTCGATTTTACACCGCTCGCGGCCGAATCGCTGCCACCGGCTTCGCCACCGGCCGGTATGACGATGAGCTCTCTGCCGACCGGAGCTATGTTGAGCAACGCGATGTTCGCCTTTCGGGGCGGTAGCATAAGCGACAAACGCGAGTTTACGATGACCTCGTTTCTCGTTCATCACCCTAAGGGCGATCTTTTGTTTGACGCCGGATTTGGCCGCGATCTAGAGGGTCACATGCAAATGATGCCGTGGCTGATGCGGCAGATCACGACCCACAAAAAAGGCCGCAGCGTCGGCGACCTGCTAGGGTCAAATGATTATCCGATGGACAAGCTGGCGGGCGTCATACTGACCCACGCCCACTGGGATCACGTCAGCGGGCTCGACAGTCTGCCGCCGAAAACACCGGTTTGGGTCTCCAACGACGAACGCAAATTTATCGCTTCGCGTGTCTCGATGACGGCTCTCATCAATAGCTTTCCAAACGTGAATTACAAAGAATACACATTTAACGACGGGCCATACTTAGGTTTTCCGGCAAGCTATGATGTATGGGGAGACGGTTCCATAGTTCTCGTGCCCGCTCCCGGTCATTCGCCCGGATCGGTCGTTGCATTTATCTCGCTGCCTACGGGCACGCGTTATGCGCTACTAGGTGATCTAGTCTGGCAAAACGAGGGCGTCGATATTCCGGCCGAAAGGCCCTGGATCTCACGCCGTCTCGTTCGCGAAGATGATGATCAGGTCCGCGAAAACATCGCACGCATCGCCGCGATCCGCAAGCGTTTCCCTGAGATAAAGATGGTCCCGGCTCACGATTCGATCGCCTCAGGTAAGGTCCCGGTTTTTCCCGCATCCACACGGTAACGAGTTTGAGAAGATGACCGGTCACCCGAAATGCCGCTTGGTTGCTCTCGAAGAAAACTCCTATTTTCCGATAGGGACTCTTTTCGAGCTGGCCGGAAAAACTATCCCTGATCGAGGCGATGGCGAGAGCATTGAGCTAGATCCAGCGGGCCTCGTAGAGTGTCATCCCTTTGCGGAAAATGTCCCGCCCGGACAGTGCCCTATCCAAATCACGTCATTTTGTCCGGGACAGCTTAGCGATGTACGTCTAGACCAAACGATACATTGGCAGAAACTCGAGGTGCCTATCGCCACCCCAGACATTGTGTCGATCAACGTACTCGACCGGGCCAGAGGGTTTGAAGCCGATCATTACGAAACGCCCTCCGCAGACAATAATGCATCTTATGAACTCCATATCGGTCATCTTCCGCCAGGCTTTTATTTGGCGCAGTTTGAATTGGTGGGAGCTAAGAATGCTCTCCTGACTTTTATCAAACATTATCCGGAGTCTTTTGCGAAACGAGGTATTCGGATCGAGCCACAAACCGAAACAGTCATCCTGCCGGAGAGGTCCCGAATGGTTGAAACTGCAAAAGACGAAGCATATTTTGGTTTTTCAGCTAAACTCCTAAATTCTGCTCTCGAACTGACAACAGAATGGGGCGAAAACTACGGCAAGCCGATCGATGATCGGATACTGGCAAAATATCCCGATCTATCCCAAGACGACATTGCCGTGCTCACAAAAATATCCCGCGAAGCCGAGTATTTTATCTACTCGCTCGCTGAACGCGAACTCGCGGGTGAAATATCCGAGGCCGATATACCGTCATTCGCCGTCAAAAAACACCCTTGGCTTAACTCACAAAACACCGCACGCCTGACCGGCATTGGTATGTTTTACGCGAGAAAATAGAACGCAGTCTTCGCAAACGCGGCGATAAATTGTAAAATTGGAGTTTTTGAACCCCCGCGGGGATACGCTCTTATGTTACAAGCTGGAATTGTTGGCCTGCCCAACGTCGGAAAATCTACCCTTTTTAACGCACTGACCGCACAGGAAGCAGCGCTTGCGGCAAACTATCCTTTTGCGACGATCGAGCCAAACGTCGGCGTCGTTGCCGTGCCCGACGAACGTCTCGCCGTGCTCGAAAAACTCAACAATGCCCAAAAAGTCGTGCCCGCAATGGTCGAATTTCTGGATATCGCCGGCCTCGTTCGCGGTGCGTCAAAGGGCGAGGGTTTGGGCAATCAATTTCTTGCCAATATCCGCGAAACCCACGCCGTCATTCAGGTCGTCCGCTGTTTTGATGACGATAATATCGTCCATGTCGAAGGCTCGGTCAACCCAATCCGCGACATCGAAACGATCCAGATCGAGCTCGCACTTGCCGACCTGACATCCGCCGAAAAGCGAAAGGAAAAAGCCGCCCGGGCAATCAAATCGTCGGGCGACAAAGACGCCAAACGCGAACTTGAGATCCTCGAAAAGTTATTGCCGCTGCTTGAGGAAGTCCGCCCGGCACGCGCCGCCGATCTGACCGACGACGAACGTGCGATCGTCAAAACGTGGTTTTTCATCTCTACCAAACCGACGATCTATGC
>JBEBGA010000685.1:0-1035 GCA_040081695.1 Pyrinomonadaceae bacterium | reverse complement strand
GTGCAGGGAGCATTGGATTTCGTCCCGGATCATTCAAAAAAACGAGTCACGATAAAGGTCCGCAACGGGCTGTATCAAGAGATCGTCTATATCCGCAACAAGGCGAACGTTACAATTATTGGCGAGAGCCAAGACAAGACGATCGTTCGATACGCTAACAACGAGGTTTTCAACCCCCATCCCGCAAACATTCGCACAAATCCTGAAAAGGGAACATTTCCCTCGCGGCGGGCCGCAGTAACGATCGATAATTGCAATGACATCCACGTTGTAAATCTGACGCTGCAAACAACCGCTCCCGGACAGTCCGAAGGCCTACTGATCAACGGCGAACGCAACATTTTGTCGAAGGTGACGGTCATCGGCTTTGGCGACGCGCTCCAGGCGAATGGACGGATTTACATGGTCGACAGCACGATCGACGGTTCCGGCGACACGATCCTCGGCCGCGGCACCTTGTTCTGCGAACGCTGCACGATCAGATCGCTAAGCGTCTTTATGTGGCCGCGAAATCCGAAGGACGTCCACGGCAACGTCTTCAAAGACAGCAAATTCATAGGCACGCGAGCCCCGACGACCATCGCCCGCTCGCCCAAGAACGGGGACTTCGAATACCCGTACGCCGAAGTCGTGCTCCTCAACACCGAACTCACCAACATCACCCCCGAAGGCTGGGGCGACGCCGACAAAGGCGGCAATGTCAGATTCTGGGAATTCAACAGCCGCAACGCCGACGGCACACCGGTTGACATAAGCCGTCGTGTCCCCTGGTCGCGACAGCTCGATAAGGTCAAAGATGCAAAGATCATCGCCGATTACAGCCGTCCCGAATTTGTTTTGGCGGGATGGAAGCCAAAATTATAGGAATTATGTCAAAAGTTGTAGTTCAAGCATTTGGTATGTCTCTCGACGGCTTCTCCGCCGGGCCGGATCAAAGTCTTGAGGCTCCGCTCGGAACCACCGGGCCTGAGATCATGGAGTGGTTTTTTCCGACGAAGACTTTCATCGACCAGCACGGTGGAGGAGGCGGCGGCG
>JBEBGA010000025.1:0-15856 GCA_040081695.1 Pyrinomonadaceae bacterium | reverse complement strand
TTAGAGTCTATTTTGACACGGCGGAATTTAAGCGGCGGTTTTGGCTTGATTTGCTGGTGCCGGTTTTTGGTTATGTGATCGGCGTCGCGCTCTATTCCGAGGGGGAACTTGTTTTTTGGAAGGCTTTGGCGGCGGTCGCGGTGTTTCACTTTATCCGTCAGCAATACGGCTGGGTGGCGTTGTACCGCCGCAAGCTGGGTGAGACGTCCCGTTGGACGTGGTGGATCGATGCTGCTGCAGTCTATCTCGCCAGCGTTTATCCGATAGCTTTTTGGATGACGAGCCTGCCGCGAAATTTTGAGTGGTTCGTTCAGAATGATTTTATTTCGCTGCCGGCGATGGTCGGGACGGTTTTGTTTCCGATCTATGTGCTTGCCCTGA
The DNA here is from genome assembly GCA_040081695.1 of Pyrinomonadaceae bacterium. Lineage (GTDB taxonomy): Bacteria > Acidobacteriota > Blastocatellia > Pyrinomonadales > Pyrinomonadaceae > OLB17. Next base: position 15,475 of record JBEBGA010000025.1, on the reverse strand, counting down.
CAGCTTATTTTGCCAAATCGATCTATCAATATTTCACGACCGGCTTACTAAATATCGGCAAAGACATCGTCGTCGCGACGACCGCGATCTGTTGGTATGTCGGCATCGTTTACTTTAATTCGGACTACGCGTTTACGGTGACGAACGTCATCATCCACGGTGTGCCGTATTTTGCGTTGATATATGTTTACGCGCGAGTGCGTCGCGAAACGACCGGAAAGGTATATCGGGCTCTCTCGTCAAATTGGCTCGTTTTTCTCGCAACTCTGTGGGCACTCGCATATTTAGAAGAGCTTTTTTGGCATCGCGGTGTCTGGCACGACAAGCAATGGCTGTTTGGCAGCGACTGGGAATGGTCGCGAAACATCCGTATGTTCGTCGCCCCGCTGCTCGCCCTGCCGCAGATTACGCACTATGTGCTCGACGGTTTTATCTGGCGGAAAAAGAGCAATCCCGATTTCCGCTTATTCTGAGCTGGTTGTAACCGATCCTACAAAATAGACTGGATCCCTTTTTGAGGAGTTAGGTTGACCGTCTGGGCCTTGCGGTTGCGGACGATCTTTAGGGCGACATCATTTCCATTCTTGCCATTGATAGCACGGGCTAATTCCAACGTACCTCGAACGGCTACACCGTCGACCACCACCACCACGTCTCCCGCCTTTAATCCCGCTTTCCAGGCCGGCGAATCAAGGCGGACCAAGTTGATGAGTATCCCGCCCTCGACGCCAAAATATTGGGCAAGCTGATCTGTCAGCGGCGTGATTCCGACACCGATCTGAGGGATCGACATTCCCCTAAATCGGCTTGCCACAAGGATCGTCTTTGGCCCTGCTTCCTCGAAATATAACCCTTCCTGCAAGAGTAGATAGCTGAGAGCCTCTGCCGTCGTTACATTCCTAATATCGATAGAGGTCTTTCTTGGGCCACGGAACGATTCACTGTCAAACAATACGTTCAGATCCATGTCGCGGGCCAGCTCTTTGATGAGGAACTGTAGGTCAATTCCGGAGGGGAGAGCAAGGTCGCGCAACTTTTGAGTCCCCGTTGCACCGGGGGATTTTGGGGACTTGTCGGCTGGCGTTTTCTGAGCTTCCGGAGTTTGCCCGGTTACAATAACGAAAGATGAAACGATGATAAGAATAGAAGCGAATGACCTAATAAGCATGACAATCTCCAACGGCAACAGTTTCAATTTTGGTTGCCACAAATTCAGCAGAGGTTTGCTTGTCAGCGTTACCCGCGACGCAGTTTTTCCAACCGTTCGGCTGCAGCCTTGAGTGTCTCGTCTTTTTTACAAAAGCAAAACCGCACTAACTGCGAGCCAAGCGCAGCGTCGTGATAAAACGATGATCCTGGTACGACCGCAACGCCGATCTCGCGGATGAGATGTTTTGTAAATTCGATATCGTTTGCAAAGCCAAAATCCGAAATATCGCACATCACGTAATACGCTCCGTCCGGAGAGTCGCATTTGAATCCGGCGGCTTTGAGTGCAGGCACAATAAAGTCTCGCTTTTGCTGATATTCACGTTGCAGCTCGTCGTAATAGCTTGGCGGCAGCGACATTGCGTACGCTCCGGCGTGCTGAAGTGGATTGGCGGCACCGACGGTCAGGAAATCGTGCACTTTACGTATTGCTGAAGTAATATCCGGCGGAGCGATGCAATAACCGACACGCCAGCCGGTGACCGAGTAGGTTTTTGAGAGCGAATTTACGACAACGGTGCGCTCGCGCATGCCGTCTATATTTGCCATGCAAATGTGATCGAACGGATCATCGTTCGCGTTGCCGCTGTAGATGATGTGTTCGTATATCTCGTCTGTAAAGCACAAAGCGTCAAATTCTTTGCACAGATCGGCGATAAATTCGAGCTCGTCGCGGGTATAGACCTTGCCCGTTGGATTGTTTGGATTGCAGATGATGATCGCTTTCGTTCGCTCATTAAATGCCGCTCGCAGCTCTTCACGGTCAAATATAAAGCCATTGTCGGTGCGGTAAAGCGGGACGTGGCGGGGCGTCGCGTCCGATAATATTGCGTCCGGCGAGTAGTTTTCATAGAACGGCTCAAAAACGATGACCTCTTCGGTCGGGTCAACGGTCGCCATCATCGCAGCGATCATCCCCTCGGTCGAGCCGCAGGTCACCGTGATCTCGGTCTCAGGATCGACATCGAGTCCAAGATACCACATCGTCTTTTTGGCGATAGCGTCACGAAAATCCTTAACGCCCCAGGTTATCGCGTATTGATTATGGTCGGCAGCGATCGCCTCAATTGCTTTTTGTTTGATGTCCTCGGGAGCGGCAAAATCGGGAAAACCTTGGCCAAGATTGACCGCACCGTATTTCATTGCCTCACGCGTCATTTCGCGGATAACAGACTCGGTAAAGCTCGCGGCTTTTCGCGAGATGCGACTCTTTGAGATCTTGGTTTGCGTCATTGCTTGAAATTACAGCGCCGGAAAGGACAATGTCAATGGCCGGAAAACCCGCCAGAGGCGCCTTACATCATAGTGTTTGCGTCAAAAATCGTTTGTATGCGCCGTTACGGTGCGATAAACTTTTACCTGCTCTCCGCGTTTGAGGTTTTTTTGTTATGAAATTGAAGTTGTTATTAGCCGTTATATTTTCCCTTTTCGTTTTTGATGCTATCAATGCTCAGGTTTTGCCTCCTACGCTTTCTACTGCCAGAGGCTATTTGCTTGGGCCCGGTGATGAGATCACCGTAAAAGTGCAAGGCGAGGCGGATTTTGACTTTATTACGACCGTCAATGAGGATGGCAAGATCGTCGTTCTTGACAAGGTGGTGATCGCAAAATGCAAGACCGAAGCTGAGCTCAAGGCTGAGGTCACAAAAATACTTGAAAAGTACCTAAATTCCCCGCAGCTGAGCCTCAGAGTAACAGATAGAAAGAGCAAACCGCCGGCAACCGTTTATGGTGAGGTACGTACGCCGGCCCAGGTAATGCTCATGCGTAAAGTGACCCTGATGGAGGTCATATCCTTTTCCGGCGGGCCAACTGAAGAAGCGGGAGGAAATGTTCGTATCTTTCGTACGCAGGCTCCGATCTGTACAGAGGATTATGAGGACAGCAACTGGAAACCGGACTCGACCGATGCGGCGGATGTTCCATCAAAATTATTCTCGCTAAACAACGTAAAACTCGGCAAAGATTCGTCAAACCCTGTCATTTATCCCGGTGACGTTATTTTGGTGGAAAAAGCGTTTCCGGTCTATATAACCGGCGAGGTGGCTAACCCGCAAGCGGTTTTGATCAAAGAAGGCAGGCTGACGCTGTTTGATGCGATCTCAAAACTGGGCGGCCCTAAGCGCGAGGCAAAAACAAAGGACGTCAAAATATATCGGCGAAAGCCAAATTTGGAGGCACCCGAAATGATCAGTGCCAATTACGATCTGATCAAAAGCGGAAAGCAAAAGGACATTGAGCTTGAGCCGTACGATGTGGTGATCGTAGATAAGGCAAAAGACAGTATCGGTAAGATATTGCTCGATCTAGCTATCAACGCTGGTAAGAGTACGATAAATAGTGCTTCTGGTGGACTCGGTTACAGGATCATGTATTGATGGCTTATTTATAAAGGCCGTCGATGATATCGCGGTATTTTTCGTCAACGACACGTCGTTTTGTTTTCAAAGTAGGAGTAAGTTCGCCGTTCTCGACCGTAAGTTCCCGGTCAAGGAGGGCGAATTTTTTTACCTTTTCAAACTGCGCAAGTCCGGTGGTCAGGCTTTCGATCTGACGTTTATATAGATCTAGAATTCGGGGGTTTGAGCAAAACTCTCCAGGTGTTTTGATATCGAGCCCCTTGAGATCGGCATACGATGCGAGCATCTCGAAATTGGGCACGATCAGTGCGGCGGGAAACTTTCGCTCGTTACCAACAAGCACGACCTGACTTACAAACCGCGAAGCCACGATCATCTGCTCGATACGGGCCGGTGCTATGTATTTACCGCCCGACGTTTTGAACAGCTCTTTTTTACGGTCGGTGATCTTTAGATAGCCGTCGCCGTCCACCATGCCGATATCGCCTGTCTTAAACCAGCCATCAGCGGTAAATGCTTCGTTCGTGGCCTGTTCTTTGTGGTAATAACCGGCCATTACGCCCGGCCCGTTCACCTCGATCTCGCCATCGTCCGCAATACGCACGCTGACATTTCTGATAGGGCGGCCGACTGTGCCCACTCTTACTGCGGTTGGGTTATTTGATGAGATGACGGGTGACGTTTCGGTCAAACCGTAGCCTTGCATGATCGAGATTCCGGCACCGGTAAATATCAAAAAGATCTCGTCAGATAACGCTGCTCCGCCGGTAATACAAAACCGCAGCCGGCCCCCAAAGAAATCGCGTAGTTTCGAGAAAACGATCTTGTCAGCAACACCATGTTTGGCCGCAAGTGATATAGGTATTGGTTCGCCAGTCTCATTCGTTACGGCAAATTCCTTTGCAACATCTATGGCCCAGTCGAAAATGATCGCATTGATGCGGCCCGATTGGGTTGCTTTGAGCCGTGCGCGTTCGAAAACCTTTTCGAAAATACGCGGCACTCCAATAAAGATCGTCGGCCGAACCTCTTTTAGATTATCCGGCACCTTTTCGATCGACTCAGCGTAGAAAACACGCATCCCGTACATGATGTAAACGTACATGCCGGTGCGTTCGAAAACATGCGATAACGGCAAAACCGACAACGATATATCCACGCCCGTAAACGAGTACTTTTCGCTGGCGTCGATCACGTTTGAGATCAGATTGGCGTGTGTGAGCATCACGCCCTTTGGCTCGCCGGTGGTTCCGCTGGTGTAAATAAGCGTGGCGATGTCCTGCGGATCGATGGCATCGGACAATTCCTGCAAAAGTGACGGTTGCGTTTGTCTTAGAGCCGCCCCGGCGGATTCGAGATCCTCTAGAGACGCGGCATCGTCGGCCTCAATTCCACCATCAAAAAGGATAAATCTATCTATCGACGCACAATCTACCAGCGCGGGCCGCAAGCGGTTGTACGTTTCGGCGTCTCTGAGAAAAAAGACGCGTGCAGCCGAATCATCGATGATGTATCGAACCGTATCCGGCGATAGCGTGGTGTAAACCGGCACGTCGATCACGCCCGCAAACTGACATCCTGCATCTGAAAGCGTCCATTCGGGCGAATTCGGGGCCAAGATAGCCGCACGGTCGCCTTTTCGCAGGCCAAGTGAATAGAGGCCGAGAGCGATATTTTCAGCACGCTCGACCATCGTAACGGACGAGATCGACCTCCATTCATCACCATCTTTGTAATTTAATGCATCAGGCAGGTCATATTCGGTGACGGAGCGCCGGAACAGCTGCGGCAACGTCTGTGGTTCGTTTTCCATCAATGGAACGCCGCGTCCGAGAGGGTTTCGGCGGTCATCCATCAAATTGTTCGCGGCAGGGGTCATCTGCTCGACATACCTCCAAAGAAAACTCTCAGCACCTCAGCGGCCATCGGCGGTAGCGGATAGGCTTTTTTTGAGAGGACCCAATTCGTTACCATTTCGTCGAGTGCACCGTAAAGGATCTTGGCGGCAACCACAGGTTTAACCTCTTTATGAAAGACACCTGCGATTTGTCCGTCTTCGATAGTCTTTCGAATAATGTCGAGATATTCGCCAAACCCCGCAGCCGAAAATTCCTGCATAAACTTTGTCGAGCCGCGCAGCTCTACCTGAAAAACGATAGCCAGGTCGCGGTCGGCGCCAAGACGCTCGAGGTGCAGTTCGGCGATACGTGTTAGCTTGCCAACGGGGTCGGCGATCTGGGCAAGTTCTTTTTTGCCCTCGGCAATAAACTCGGCCATCGCACGGTCAAAGATCGAATGCAGGATCTCGTCCTTACTCTTGAAATATAGATACACCGTGCCGTCGGCGATGCCCGCTTCGCCGGCAATATCGGCTACTTTGGAATTGAAATAACCCTTTCCGGCGAACACTTTGATCGCCGCACGCAAGATCGCCTCGCGTTTGTCGGTGACAACCGCGCGGGCAGCGACGCCATTTTTAGCTGATCTGGCCATAAATGCAATTATGAATGAATCTTCATTCAGTATGCTCCTAGGCTATAACAAAAGTGAAATTAAAATCAAGGAAAATTGTTTGGCCAGGGTTTTGTGAGAGAAAATAAATGGCGGAGAGGACAGGACTCGAACCTGCAAGCGCTTACGCGCGGTAGTTTTCAAGACTACTGCCTTACCAATTAGGCTACCTCTCCGCACAAGAGGCGAACTAAAAATATATCCGAACAAACTGAAAAGTGGAAACTATAAACTGAAAATTTCAGTTTTAACTTTTCGGTTTGCTAGAACCGAGCTGTTTTGCCAATTCTGTTTTTACCGTTTCGATGCCCTTTATGCCCTGAGCTTTAGCGACGATCTTGCCGTCGCGGCCGAGAACATAGTGCATCGGAAAAGGAACACTCAGTTCGCCGTTCTTACCTTGATCGCCAAATTTGCTGAGGATGATCATCTGGCCGTTTGGTATGACGCGGTATTTGAAAGGATTTTTAACGAAAAACTTTTCGAGATCCGGTTTGCGGCTGGCAGCAATGCCTAAAAAGACGACATCTTTATTGTCTTTGTACTGATCGACGATCGCATTGAGCATCTTAATTTCTTCGACGCAGTTAGGGCAGTTGATAAACCACAGATTCAGGACGACGACCTTACCTTTTAGTTCGGTCGTATCAACTTTTTGCCCGGCCATATCAAGCGCCGCAAACGCAGGGCTCGCGCCAATTTGATTTTGTGCTGAGACAGAAAACGCAAAAACGAGGATAGCGATCAGGACATAAAAATTCTTCATAAACCACTTTTAGTGGTAAATGCGTCGTATGTCAAGAATCCGGTCGTTTGTTATTTGGAAAGAAGGCGGGTGAGCGTGGAATTAAGCGCCGGAGTTTTGTCGTAACCGCTCGATCGAAATTCGATATTGCCCGCATCATTGACGACGTAATATGACGGATAACCCATGTCTAGGTTGCCGTTCTTGTCACGGTCGGCGTATTGCAGCAGGATGCCAAAGCTATTTGGGAGGATCTGCGTTGCGAGCGGATTCTTTTTAATGTACGCCTCGATCTTTTCTTCGTTCTCGGTGGTTAGCGAAAGAAAAACGACCTTTTTGCCCTCGTAACCTTTGATCAGGCGATTAAGCTTGGGAAATTCGACGTGGCATATCTCGCATCTTGTTGACCAAAACGTAATAACGACAACGCTGCCGCGAAGCTGACTTAGGTCAAAGTCAGAGCCGTCGAGGGTGACTCCGGTGAATGCCGGGGCCGGTGCCCCAACCTTTAGGTTGTTTTGCGCAGAGGCTGACGCAGCAATTACAAGCGTAAGAAATGCGATCGTAAAAATTCTCATCGTTTCGGGCGGGAAGCAATCTATCTGTTTAAGAATGTTCAACATTCCTACTTTAAATAAACTGCTAATGGATTATACATCCAGAAAACGTGAAATAGAAATAAAAAATCGTTCGTCCGGACAGCGGTAACGGACATGCTAAAATCTCAAAATGCTCCTCGAATCGATCGCGGCAGAAAATTTTCGCAATTTGCACGGCGGTATTAAATGCGGTGACCGGCTAAATATCCTCGTTGGGGAGAACGGTCAGGGCAAGACCAACTGGCTCGAGGCGATCGCCGTTTTGGCTTCGGCCCGGTCGTTTCGTACAACAAAGCTGCAAGAAGCTGTCAATTTTGGTGAAAGTAACGCGTTTATTCGCGGCGAGGTCCGCGAATCGCCCGAGATCATACGCGAACTGCGTGTGGTGATCCAGGGCAATACAAAAACACTCTCGATAAACGACAAAAAGGAAACCGTTCAGGGATATCTGGGCCAGCTCCACGCGATGGTGTTCAATGCGGATGAGTTAGACATCGTGCGCGGCCAGCCTGACGCGAGACGCCGGTTTCTCGACGCCGGGATCGTATCGCTGCACCCGCCGTTCGTGCAGGTTTTTACTGACTACAACCGCGTCGTGCGGCAAAAGAATGCCTTGCTGCAAACGGCCCGCGACAATGAACAATCGCTCGAAAAGACTGCGGATCTGCTTGAGCCCTGGAATACGCAGTTGGCAACGCTTGCTACCAAGATACATAAAGCACGTGTCCGCTTTGTCGAGCGTTTAAACGGCGTGCTGGAAAAAAAGCTGTTTGCCCGCGAAGAGATATCAGTCGAATATCTGTCATCGCTCGAAGGCAAAGGCGATATGACTGATTACGCCGCCCTGATCGCCGAGCGGCTGCAGTTACGCGTACAGGCAGAGGTTGTCGCCGGACACGCTCTGATCGGCACACATCGCGATGAGCTGGAAATAAAATTTGACGGCCGCGATCTGCGAAAATTTGGCTCGGCGGGCCAGCAGCGCAGCGCCCTCCTCCTATTACTCCTCGCAAATATCACCGTTTTCGAAGCCACTCGCGGCGAATATCCGCTCTTTTTGCTCGACGACATCGACGCCGAGCTCGACTACGCCCGCATCGGCCAACTGCTCGAATATCTCGACGGCAAAACACAGGTTTTTGTCACCACCTCAAAGGACAATTTTGTCGAAAAATTTGGCGCCGACGCGGCTGTTTTCAGAGTCGCCGCTGGTGAGGCCAAAATACAATAAAATAAAGCTATTTATTGGCTTTGGTGGCTGTTTATAATGCGTCAAAAATGGTAAAATTATCCTTTGGGATTCATAGGTATTTTACATCTGAGGTTTTAAAAATTGGCTAAGGCAAAACAAGAGTACGGTGCGGATTCGATCACCGTTTTAGAGGGCCGCGACGCGGTGCGCAAGCGTCCGGCGATGTATATCGGTTCGACGAGCGATATCGGTTTGCATCATCTGGTTTACGAGGTTGTCGATAATTCGGTTGACGAGGCCCTGGCGGGCTTTTGCGACACGATCGAGGTTGCTATCCACATGGACAACTCGATCACCGTCATCGACAACGGACGCGGCATCCCGACCGATATGCATAAGCAAGAGGGACGCAGCGCGGCTGAGGTCGTAATGACCGTGCTCCACGCGGGTGGCAAGTTTGATTCGAATTCGTATAAGGTTTCCGGCGGACTGCACGGCGTCGGTGTCAGCTGCGTCAATTTTTTGAGCGAATACTTGCGGCTTGAGATCTGGCGTGACGGTAAAACGCACGAGATGGAATTTGAGGCCGGCATTCCCGTCGGTGCTCTGAAACAGACAGGAACAACCACAAAACGCGGTACCAAGATCACTTTCCGCCCCGATTCGAGCATTTTTGAGACGACGGTTTACAGTTTTGAAAAGCTGTCGGAAAGACTTCGTGAAAAGGCGTTTCTCAACAAAGGCATCCGCATCCATATCAAGGATGAACGAGAAGAGCCTGAAAAGTCGCATGAGTTTTATTACAAAGGCGGCATTGCCGAGTTTGTAAAGCATCTCAATCGAAACAAAGCTCCGCTGCACGACGAACCGCTCTATTTTGAGATGATATCCGACGACCTGTCGATCGAGGTGTCGATGCAGTATAACGACAGCTACGACGAAAAGATCTTTTCGTTTGCCAACAATATCAACACTGTCGATGGCGGCACGCACCTGTCGGGTTTTCGCGGTGCGATCACTCGTACGATCAATAACTACGCCGAATCGTCGGGTATGGTCAAGAACGCCAAGGTCGCGCTGACCGGCGACGACGTTCGCGAAGGTTTGGTCGCCGTTATTTCGGTCAAGATCCCGCAGCCGCAGTTTGAGGGGCAGACAAAGGGTAAGCTCAATTCGCCGGTCAAGGGGCCGGTCGAGTCTTTTCTCAATGAAAAGCTCGGAGACTTTTTTGAACAAAATCCGGCAGTAGCCAAAAAGATCGTCGGAAAAGCAGTCGATGCCGCCCGTGCCCGCGATGCGGCCCGCAAGGCTCGCGAGATCGTGCGTAAATCGGCGCTTGGCACATCGACGCTGCCCGGTAAGCTAGCAGATTGTCAGGAAAAAGATCCGGCGTTATCGGAGATCTATATCGTCGAGGGTGATTCGGCAGGCGGGTCGGCCAAACAGGGCCGCGACCGCAAAAATCAGGCTGTTTTGCCGCTCAAGGGTAAGATCCTCAACGTCGAAAAAGCTCGTTTTGATAAGATGCTCGGCCACGGCGAGATCAAGGCGTTGATCACGGCGCTGGGAACAGGCATCGGAAAAGAAGATTTTGACGTAACAAAACTGCGTTATCACAAGATATGCCTGATGACCGACGCCGACGTCGACGGCAGCCATATCCGCACGCTATTGCTCACGTTTTTCTACCGTCAGATGCCCGAGCTTATTGAGAACGGCTTTGTCTATATCGCTCAGCCGCCGCTTTTCAAGGTAAAACGCGGAAAAAAAGAAGAGTACATCAAAGACGAAAAGGCCATGTTTCGCTATCTGATGCGGATGGCGACCGGCGATTCGCAGATCAGCTCTGACGCGCGTCCGATCGAGGGTCGCGAGCTTTCTAAGGCTCTCGAACAGACGACCGAGCTCAAAAATTACTCGTCCAGGCTTGCCCGCCGGCTTCATAATGACGCAAATCTTGTGAGTCTTATACTCGAAGCTTTTGCCGGTAAGGATGGCGTTTTGACCAAAAATCAGGTTCGTCTCCGCAAAGTATTTGGCGAACAGGACATGATGGCCGAGATCGAGGGCAAACTCGTAAACGCCGGTTACAACGCGGAGCTTACGGGTGACGCCGAGCACGGTTTGCTCGAGATCGACATCACCTATCCAAACGGACAGGGTGTAAAGATCGACTGGAATCTGGCAAGCTATGTCGAGTTTCAAAAGGCCGTCGAGCTAAAACGCACGCTAGATACAGATTTTCCGGGTCCATTTATCCTCGGCGAAAACGGCAGCAGCGAGACACTCGCCACCCGCGAAGAGCTGCTTGAAAAAGTGATGGCGATGGCCAAAAAAGACCTTACGATCCAGCGTTATAAGGGCCTGGGCGAGATGAACCCCGAGCAGCTCTGGGAAACCACAATGGACCCCGAAAAACGGACGATGCTCCAGGTGCGAATCGAAGACGCGATCGAGACCGACGGCATATTTACCGTATTGATGGGCGATCAGGTCGAACCGCGTCGTAAGTTTATCGAAGACAATGCCCTCGACGTTAAAAATTTGGATGTATAACGATTGTCAGAACCCCGCTCAGCCGGGGTTCTTTTTTTGGAGAAGTAACAACATGAAACACACTATTGTCGGTCTGATCTTGTCTGTCGCACTATTTGCGGCCGCAGCTTCGGCTCAAACACCACCAAAGTTTTCCCAATACGCGGCTAAAGTCGCGAAAGTAAAAAACATCACGGTTGATCTGAAAAGCCATAAAGACGCACGGATGTTTCGCACCAATCTGCGAAATGCTGCAAAGGAAGGTGTAAATTTTGCGGGGCACTTTGTGCTGACCGGCTGGGGCTGCGGTACCAATTGTTCGCAGTGGGCGATAATCGATGCTAGAAACGGTAAGGTCTTTTTTCCAAAGGAGTTTGCCGGCGCAGGTTCGGGCTTTTGCGAGCTGCCAAAAAGCGGTTTGCCGTCCGACGCACCCGCTCAAGAAGAACCGGAATATCCAGACGTGATCGTTTTCAAAGCCAACAGCCGGATGGTTGTCCTAAACGGATTTACCGGAGGCGCGTTAAATGAAGACAATGCAAAATGCGGTAATTATTTTTACGAATGGACCGGCACCAGGCTCAAGCAGGTAAAATTCATTGCTGGAAAACGCGTCGATACGCCGTAATATCAAACAACATCCTGTCTCGATACGGCGTCGATCTCAAGCACGAGGTCGGCGCCGTAGGCTTTTGCTGGGGTCTGATAGCCGGGCGTTACGTTGCCGGCGAGGATCTTTTCCGCGATGTTCAATGCAGCGATCGCGGTGAGCGTATAACCCTCAGGGCCCTGCAGGCGTGATTCAACGCGGTTGCCGTTGCTGTCGGAGGCTTCGCCCCAGAGGAGGGTGCGGCCTTTTTCGCGCTCAATATCGGACGGGCCTCCTGCAGGGATCTTCTTTTGCAGATAGTTTTGAAACGGGCCGGTTGCGAGCAGCCAGCCGATGTAGCGGGCGGCTTTCATCATTTTTAGATTTGATGGCGGCACGATCGTGAAAACCTCAATGTTTGGGATGCCCGTCGAATAATAGGCCGTCGCGACATCGCCCCAGGGGATGGTCACACCCGTTTTTACAACTCCCTCGCCAAAGTCTATCTCACGCGTTTTCCACGCCGACGGGACGCCGGTGATCTTGCCGTCGCGTCGGATCGCACCGCCTTTGCCAACGTTCATCGTCATCGTCGCCTGAGTGCCGTGCGATATGCGTCCCATCCCGTAAAACGCTAAGGATAAATGGGTTGCGGTCGGCAGGCGGTCTTTTAGATGGCGGGCGAGGCAATCGCTCGGGACGACATCAAAACCGACGCCGGGCATTACCATCACGCCAGCGTCCTGTGCCTTTTGGTCAAACGACGCACACGTTTCAAACACGCTGATCTCGCCGGTGATGTCGGTGTAATGCTTTTTATTTCGCAGACATGCCTTGACCATCGGCATGCTCGTGATCGAAAACGGCCCGGCACAGTGCAGCACCATATCGACCTCTTGCAGAGCGGCATCGACTCGATCGGTTTCTTCGAGGGAAAAGACGCGGTATTCGAGATGATGCTTTTTCGCGAGTTCTTCGACGGCGATCGCGTTGCGGCCCGCGAGGATCGGTTTCAACCCGCGTTCGGCGGCCATGCGTGTGATAAGTTCGCCGGTATAGCCGTTTGCTCCGTAGATCAGGAATGTGTTGCTCATATGTTTATTCGAACAGGATAGACAGGATGGGCAGGATAAGCAAGAAGGGCTCTTATCATGTGTATCCTGTACATCCTGTTTTAATCTACATCAAAAAGAGATAGGTTTTGGCTTTGAGTGTCGGCGAGGCGGTCGAGAAATTCTGCGCGGTCGATCTCTTTTGCACCTAGCGCCATGAGGTGGGGTGTCATTACTTGGGTATCGAGCCATGTAGAACCACGGCTTTGTAGATGGTCTATCAGAAAGAGCAGCGAGAGTTTCGATGCATTTGGTACCTTATAAAACATCGACTCGCCGCAGAAAACACCGCCTGCGTCGATGCCATAAAGCCCGCCGACAAGGTTGCCGCCAGCGTCCCAAGCCTCGATGCTATGAGCCATGCCGTCTTTGTGAAGTTTCGTAAATACCTGCTCAAACTCCGGCGTGATCCAAGTGCCGCGTTGGCCGGGACGATATGCGAGCGAGCATTCGTGCATTACTGTTGCGAAATCTTTGTCGATAGTGAATGTGAGCTCGTCCTTGCGGCGTTCTTTTTCGAGGCTGCGGGGAATGCGTAGATCGGCGAAATCAAGGATCGCACGCTCTTCGGGGCAGTGCCAGGGCAGCGGGATGCCCTCGGTGTACCACGGGAAAATGCCCTTTAGATATGCTTCGCGAACAGTATCAACCGTTAAAGGCGTTCCAAACGAGATGACGTCATGCGAGCGAAAAAGGTATTCGCCGATCTCGACCCAGTCGGGGTAGCGGAAGGTTCGCGGATCTGGAAAGGTGTTTAATTGCACAAGAAGATTTTACCGCAGAGACGCAAAGCCGCAGAGGAAATTAACAGGATGACATGATATTCAGGATATTAAGAGAAGAATTTGTAGTCCCTCTCTTCTTATCCTATCTATCCTGTTCATCCTGTTAGCTTTTCCTACACGGTCAGACCGTTTTCAATTTCCACTTGCCGCGTTTGAAAAGCAGAGCAGACGATACGGCGAGGATCGAGAACGATATCGTTATGGCCCAAAATACGCCTTGCGGACCCCAGCCGAGACGCGTCGAAAGCACGTATGCGAGCGGTATCTCGATCAGCCAAAAGACGATGAAATTAAGGTACGTCGGTGTCCAAGTGTCGCCCGCTCCGTTGAATGAGCTTTCCATCACCATCCCAAGGCCGTAGAACGCATAACCGTAGCCGACTATCCGCAGACAGTCGCGGCCAAAGGCGGCAACCACAGGCTCTTGCGTGAACACCCCAATAACAGCAGGCGAAAAGAACACGAAGAACGCTCCCGCAAGGCCGAGTAGCACCGCGTTCAGGATACCGGCGGTCCAGACCGACCGCTCAGCACGCTCCGGTTTGCCGGCACCAAGATTTTGGCCGACGAGCGTTGCCGCCGCATTTGCGAGCCCCACCGCCGGAAGCAGGACGAACATTATCACGCGCAGCCCGATCTGGTAGCCTGCGAGCGCTACAGTTCCAAAGCCCGCGAGAATCATCACGAGTCCTGTCCAGCTAAGCGTCGCTATTAGGAACTGGAGCACCGCCGTCGCCGAGAGCGTGACCAACGACCAGAGGAGTTTGGGGTCAAATTTCCAATGCTCGGATTTGACGTTCAAGCGGCCATTTTCACGGATAAACAGAGCCCACGCTGCATAAGCAACTCCTGCGCCGCGTCCGCAGACGGTCGCAACCGCCGCTCCGGTAACGCCAAGTTCGGGAAACGGCCCGATGCCAAAAATAAACATCGGACAGAACAAGATGTTTAACCCGTTGGCGATCATTAGTACGCGCAGGGCGATCGCCGCATCACCAGCTCCTCGAAAGATGCCGTTAAGGAGGAAAAGAAATACGATCACGATGTTTGTACCGAGCATAATCCGCATGAAAGGCGTGCCAAGGGCTATCACGTGCGGCTCGGCACCGAGCAGACGAAAGAGATCGGGCGCAAAGATAATGCCCGGCAGGCCCATAACAACGGATACGGCAATGCCGAGAAAAACAACGTGCGTCGCAGTACGAGCGGCACCGTCGAGATCCTGTTCGCCGACACGCCTGGCTACGGTCGCTGTGGCACCAATCGAAAGCCCGATGCCGACGGCATACGCGAGTACAAGGATCGATTCGGTCAACCCAACGACCGCGATCGAATCGGCCCCGAGTTTTGAAACGAAAAACGTATCGACGATCGCAAAGAGCGATTCCATCGACATCTCAAGGATCATCGGGATAGCAAGAATGATGAGGGCCGCGGGGATAGAGCCTTTTGTAAAATCGCGGGTCGTCCCGACGAAAGCCTCGCGCAGCACCCCCAAAATGGAATTATCGACCGTCTCCGCAGACGGAGTTTCAGAATTAAATGACATAAAATTTCCTGTAAGGGTCAAAGGTGGTGGCACGAGAGTGGTGCCGGGAATACTCGGACTTTGCGCAGCAAGCGGCGCTGGTATCGAGCATTAATTCTGAGATTCGCTTAGCGGATGGTCGGCTTCATAGTTTTTTGAATATAGCACAAGGCATTTAAGTCCAAAAGCGATAGTTAAAGAAAAGTGCGCTTTGTCACACACCTGTGGGCAGAAAAACGGTTAAAATATTTCGAATACCAGCGGAGTTGTTTTAATAGATGAATACAATCTCGCGACGTGAGTTTTTCCG
>JBEBGA010000684.1:0-1037 GCA_040081695.1 Pyrinomonadaceae bacterium | reverse complement strand
GACTTTGAGCCGAATTATCTTGTTATGCACAATATTCGGCGCCGAGACGAGCACGACGAGGATCCGGTTGTCAGAAAGATTGACAAACTCGATATGCTGCAGGCGATCACTCGCCAAGCTCGGCGAGACCACGATGCCTACATTATTAGAAAGAGCAGAGAGCAGATGCGAAGTCCGCTCCATTAATCTGTCGGGTGTTTCTGCGTGCAACTGCGAATTCAGACCGTATTCTTCGCCTATGCGAAAAAGGTCGTCGTTTGAGATACTCAAAACGCCCAGCAAATTGTCAACGTAAAAACGGTAGCCTTTATCGGTGGGAACTCGCCCTGCGGATGTATGAGGCTGCTCAAGCATCCCCATCTCCTCAAGCTCGCTCATCACGTTTCGCAATGTCGCCGAACTCATGCCGCTTGCGTTTGCAAATCGCGCCGCAAGCACCTTTGAACCGACGGGCTCACCCGTGACGAAGTGTTCGTTGATAATGGCTGTTAGGATAACCTGGCCGCGGGAGTCGGGAAAGGCCGTTCCCTTTTCGCCGCCCGGAATTGCTTCTCGAGCAGTCATCCGTTTTCGGTGGGTTTGTTGCATACCGCCATGTGGCTGTATGCTGTTCCCATATAAAGGGATAGCATTTCACAGCCGGAAAAGTCAATAAAAAAGTTAAATTAAGTTAAACAAAGTTTGTCCAATCAAGCAGCTCACTTAAATTCAGTTTACGAGGAAGCGTTTCGTCATTATGACCCGACGCGCCCCGTGCCGCCGCTGCACATAACATTTTACCCGTATATTGGCATAAATCATACGATCCGCATACGTGGCGGTGAGGTTTTTGTGCGAATTGGCGAGATTTGTCGCGACATGCCGCTCGATGGTCAGCGGGGGCTTGCGTTCATACTCGTCGGTAAATTGTTTCGCAGAAAGATTCCACGTGAAGCAAACGACGCCTATAACGCATTCATCAAGTCCGAAGACATTCGCGACCGTGCGTCCGATCACAAACGTGAGCGTGGCCGCAAGGTCGTCACTACCTCAAAAGG
>JBEBGA010000268.1:0-4389 GCA_040081695.1 Pyrinomonadaceae bacterium | reverse complement strand
GTTTCAACCTTGAGGTCGGTCGCCGATTGAGTGACAACCATGGTCTGCGATTCGATGCTGGTTTTTTCGCGATCCGTGAGTTTCGACTTTGTGAGGTCGAGATTCCACGTTCCGCTAAAATCCCCCTTTTGTGCCGATGCCGAGACAGCCATTGCAAACAGCATCAATGCAGCCGCAAATAGAAAGTTCTTTTTCATAATATAGCTCCTACTAAATTTGATATCTGACAAGATTCATTTGTAAGACGCTAGTGTAATCCAAAAGGTTTTGGCTTAGATGTAAAGAATTGTAAATCCTCTCACCTAGCCAGCCGCAGCCTCGCCATCGCGGTTGAGCTTGCTGTTGCGATAACCATAAAGGAAATAGATCACCATGCCCACGATCAGCCACAGACCAAAGCGGATCCAGTTCGTCACGCCAAGCTCGGTCATTAGATACAGACACGCAAGCAGACCGAGGATCGGTATCAGTGAGAGCTTTTTGGTCAAGCTGAGAAACAGCAGCACGACCGACACGATGACAAAAAAGATCATCGGTATCTTGTGCGAAAATGCCCCGAGCATCGTCTCGCCGTCCTTTGGCGTGATGGTGATCAGATCACTGTAAAACGTCGGGCTAAAGTAATAAATTACGTAACCGACAATGATCAGTATTACGGGCAGCAGGAATTGCGAATTAATGTACGGCACATATCGCGTCCCGCTTTCTCTAAACTCTTTGTCTTTAAACAGTACACCCGCGCAGACCACTACAAAGGCGAACAATGTTCCGATACTCGCCAGATCCGTGACCTCGGTGAGGTTCATAAATAACGCCGGAATGGCGACTACGATACCCGTAATGATGGTCGCAAACCACGGCGTGTTAAATTTCGGATGTATCGACGAGAATATTTTCGGAAGCAGGCCATCGCGGCTCATCGCCATCCACAGACGCGGCTGGCCGATCTGGAATACGAGGAAAACAGTCGCCAGGGCGATCACGGCACTCACCGCGATAATTCCCGCCACCCACGGAATATCGGCACCTTGCGGTCCAAAGACGAACGCCAGCGGATCGCCGACATCCAGCAATTTATAGCTGACCATACCGGTCAATACGAGGGCGATCGCAATATACAGGATCGTACAGATCACCAGCGAAAGGATCATTGCTATCGGCAGATCGCGTCGCGGATTCTTACATTCTTCGGCGGTAGTTGAAAGAGCATCAAAGCCGATGTAGGCAAAAAACACCGCCGAGACGCCCTTGAGCACGCCTTCGACGCCGTTTGGTGCAAATGGCGACCAGTTTGCCGGATTGACATAATTGAGGCCGAGGAAAATGACGAGTAAAATAATGCCGATCTTGAGCACGGTCATTATATTCGAGGCAAATTTTGATTCGCGGATGCCGATAAATACGAGCGTCGTGATAACCAACGTGATCAGCAACGCGGGCAGATCGCAGACGACCGAGAGCGAGCCGAGCTTTGGTGCTCCGACCCACGCTTGATAGGCATCTATCTGGTTACATGTGACGACGGCGTCAGCTTTGTCACAGGTTGCCGCAAGGGCAGCAACAAAATTATCTCCGCTTATGGTGCTGCCCGCATTTACGACGGCCTCATAACCGCGGCTAGCAGTTAGGAAATCCATCGTAAAATGCAGCGGTATGTTAATGCCGTAGCCTTTCAATAACCCGGTAAAGTAATCGCTCCACGAAATGGCAACGGCGATGTTGCCGATGGCATATTCGACGATCAGATCCCAACCGATGATCCACGCGATAAATTCGCCCATCGACGCATAGGCGTATGTATATGCCGAACCAGCAACCGGTATCCGCGAAGCAAACTCGGCATAGCAAAGTGCCGAAAACGCACACGCCACAGCCGTAAAGACAAACAGCAGAGCGACCGCCGGGCCGCCGTTAAACGACGCTTTGCCGACCATCGCAAAGATGCCCGCACCGATAATGGCGGCAATGCCCATCAGCGTCAGGTCAAAAACGCCGAGCGTGCGACGCAGTGTTCCGGCAGGTGCGGCATCACCGACATGCTCGGTCATACCGGCGGCAGCATCGGCCTGAATTTGCGAAATGGATTTGGTCCTGAACAGATTCATAATGGTCCTCGCGCGATCAATATTGATTTAAGTTAATTTGTCTTAAAGGCAGATTTAACGCGAATTTTGAACCAATTCGGTTTGAGAGTCAAGAGAGTGCGGAAAGTCTCGGGAGTCTAGAGAGTCCAGAGAACGGAGTCCGACTCTCTAGACTCCCGACTCACCCGACTATAGACTATGCATATGGACTGGAAAATATTTGGAACGGCTTTTTTGACTTTGTTTTTGGCGGAGCTTGGGGATAAAACGCAGCTTGCGGTCATTACGATGACGGCAAGTACCGAATCTAAGATCTCGGTGTTTTTGGGTGCCAGCTTGGCTTTGATCACCGTAACGCTGCTTGGTGTAGTCTTTGGCGGTGTGCTGAGCCAGTATGTGCCGACCGAGTGGCTGCAGCGCATCGTGGCGGTGGCGTTTATTGTGATCGGTGTGCTGATGCTGCTGGGTAAGATTTAAGAAAGAGAACCACCCCGTCTCCCGATAAAAGACATCGGGATCCACCCCTCCTTCGTAAGGAGGGGAGCCTAAACAAAAAAGAGCGGCCGTGTGGGACGACCGCTCATAGCCCGGGAGAGGGTATTGTCAACCGATCATTTACTGATCGGCCACAAAATTAAGATCAACGACGTTGTTCGTCAACGAGATGACTTGAGTTGGCTGGCTAAAGGTGAACCGTCGCGAGCGTACACTGACGATCACTGTCTGGCCGTCTTCGACGTTGTTAAAGCTAAAATAGCCCCATCGTCCCGTTTGGACGTTGCGAACATTACCGTTTGCCTCGATCAGCGAGACTACAGCGTTTACCACACCACGTCCTTCGCTGGTCATAACACGGCCGCTGACCGATACCTCCGACGATAGCGGAGCTGCCGCAAAGCCGGTATCAAACGTATGATCGTTTGCTCCGACTCCGCCGGTCGTCAGGGTGATGACCCCAAACGTTCCCGACGGCGAACCTGCCGGATTTACGACGTTTGCCGCGTCCGAATCAGACGAATCGTCAGATCCAAGCTGTGATGTGACATTTTGCGTCGTCAGAAACAGCCCGAATAGCGGGCCGCCGCTGTTGAAGTTGGCAGGATCGTCAAAACGCACCTGATAGGCCGTCGTGTAGAGAATGCCGCCATTTACCTGGCCGATGTTGTCGGTCGGGGTTGGATCAACTGCCGTGGACGAAACAAAATAGTATTCGCCGTTGGCATCTGTGACAGCCGTTCCGACCGCGGTCGAACCAGAATACAGACGCACCGTAACGTTAGGTATGCCGTTTTCGCCGCCGTCCTGAACACCGTTGTTGTTAAGGTCACGCCAGACACGGTTACCGATCTCGATCGGCGAGGCATTACACAGAGCGGTCGTGCCGCCGAGTCCGTTTGCCTTACCAAAATCGGGTACGTTCGCTCCACCCGTTCCGTTATAGATACGGTATGCACGGTTGCTGGCACCTGTATTGACATTCATCCAACGCATACCGCCGTCAAAGGTCGCACTACCGGAGATGGCACGCGAGATCGGGTCGAGCAGTGTCGTGACAACGTGTTCGCGGCCGGGGATGTGAAGCATGACGCCCCAACCGACTTCGTCGTGATAGTTGGCACCATTAGGTGTTAAGCAGAAATCATCTTCGTAAAAGAACTCGCCGTCGCCAGGCCCCTGACCCGTCGATTGGGGCGCCGTTCCAAACAAAGGACTTACACCGCAACGGCCATTTTCCTCAAGTGTCCATGAGCCGAATGTTCCGCATGATTTGAGGGTATCACCCGCCGTACGTTTTGCATCCGGGCCGTTGTCAAACGCCTGATCGCCTGCACGGTCACGAAGACCGATCAGCAAATTGTCGTTCTCAAACTCCATATCGACAAACATTGGCTGAGGGAAAGCAAAATTTGATTGAATCGTTGGTCTCCAGGGCCGCCACTCGGCTGCCTGGCCCGGATCGGCAAATCCACGCGTGTAGTTTAGCGGAAAGCGATGAACTACAGGGCCAAAAGCAAGTGAGGTCGGGTCGACCTGAACAACGTATGCAAAAAGATTGGCTGCGTTATTTGTACTCTCAGCCGAGCAGACCATACCAACATAAACTTGTCCGCGATGAGCTTTTACAGCAAACGGACGGATGTCGCCGGCGGGACAGTTTGTCGCACTACCGCCGGGTGTCGGCAGCGTCAGCGTCGATGCCTGTACGCTGTTGCCAAGCGATGCTCCGGTCGAGGGATTCAAAGCATAGAGTCTGCGGTTTTCGAGATTCATCACAAACAATCTGCTCTCGTCCGCTGCCAGATCC
>JBEBGA010000267.1:0-4394 GCA_040081695.1 Pyrinomonadaceae bacterium | reverse complement strand
TCTTGAAAAACAGGTCGCCGATGCAGAGGTCCAGTCGCTGCTCTCGGGCGAGACCGACGCCAACAACGCGATCTGCTCGATCCAGTCGGGTGCGGGCGGGGCGGGTAAATCAGTGGGCGTCAACACGCTCGTGATGTCTATCCTGTATAAGGCACGGCCCGACGAAGTGAAATTTATCATGGTCGATCCAAAGCGTCTTGAACTCGGCCTGTACGCCGACATCCCGCATCTCGCGACGCCGATCATCACCGACCCAAAACGTGCCGCCGTTTCGCTCAAATGGGCCGTCACCGAGATGGAACGCCGTTATAAAGACCTCGCCGGGTATGGCGTGCGAAACATCGCCGGTTACAACGTCGAGGCAAAACGCCGCAACGAGCTTGAGCAATGGGACGACAACGGCGACCCGCACCGCATCTTGCCGTACATCGTCATCATAATCGACGAGCTTGCCGACCTGATGATGGTGAGCGGCAAAGAGGTCGAGGAATCGATCACGCGGCTCGCTCAGATGGCACGTGCCGTCGGCATTCATCTGGTGCTCGCGACCCAGCGTCCGTCGGTCGATGTCATCACCGGCCTGATCAAAGCTAATTTCCCGTCGCGTATCTCTTTCCGCGTCTCGTCAAAAGTAGATTCCCGGACGATCATCGACGGCAACGGGGCCGAGAGCCTACTTGGTAACGGCGATATGCTGTTTTTGCCGCCCGGTAATTCGCAAGTGATACGCGTTCACGGAGCCTATGTCAACGAAGCCGAGATCGGCAAGGTTGTCGAATTTATCAAAAAACAGGGCAAGCCCGAATACGACCAGACGATCACCGTCTCACCCGAAGAGCTCGATGACGGCGGTGATCTGCCCGGACGCCGCGACCCGCTGTTTCACGACGCTCTCAAATGTGTCGTCCAGGCAAAACGCGGCTCGACCAGCCTGCTCCAACGCCATCTACGCATCGGCTACGGCCGTGCCGCCGCCATCCTCGACGCCATGGTCCGCGAAGGCTATATCGGCGAAATGGACGGCTCAAGCCGTGCCCGCCCCGTCCTCGCAAAGGCTTATGAGGATCTGCAGGATATTAACGAAGGTGCGCTGGGAGACGAAGACTAGGGGAAATTGGGCTATGCCCATCTATTTGCGGAAAAGCTATGCTTTTCCGACGATGTAAAAAAAGCATATGCGGCTCCGCCGCCGGCGGCAAAGCCGCGAGATTGTTTTTAGTCTAACGGAGAAGCAGAGCTTCTCCGCAAATAGAGCGGCAAGCCGCTTGAGTAAATGGGATTCTTGCGACCTATCATTCTGGTTGGCATATTTTCGATCTTTGCAGCCGCGTGCTCCTCGCGGGTCGAATACGACCGTCCCGTTGTGCAGACTCCCGCAACTGCAACAAACATCAACACCGCGACGGTCGATGATCTCGAACGCTTGCCGCACATTGGCCGTAAAACTGCCGAGGCCATTGTCGAATTTCGCACTACCAACGGCCCGTTTCGCCGTGTCGAACACCTGATGCTAATTCGCGGTGTCAGCGAAACACGTTTTGCCGAACTATCACCCATGTTACGAGCCGACTAATGCCCGCCGATGGAAAGCGACGCCACCCGACCATCATTTAACCGCCACCCGATGCTCTGGCTCGCCATATGTTTTGCGGCTGGTATATTATTTGCAAAGTTCGTTGCCGTTAATTTTGTCGCTGCGTTAATAGCGACAATAGTTTTTCTCATATCCGCTCTTATATTCCGAACAAAACCAATCGCAACCATTTTTGTTTCACTCGCCCTCGCCTCAGCCGGAGCCGCTTTGTTTCTGTGTGAGATGAAACAAAACAACGAATCGCGGTTAAAGATGCTCTACGACACCGGCACGATCCGCTCCGGTTCACCCGTCGAGGTCGAGGGTGTTTTGCTTGGACGCCCAGAGCCCTCTGCGGATGGTTCGTTCCTGACACTCAAATCCAAATCTATCCGATATCGCGGCAACGATCGCATCGTTTCGGGTAATGTCCGGATCTTCATGCCGCAAAGCGAATCTGAGATTTCAAATATCAAATCTGAAATCTCAAATTTGAAATACGGCTCGCGTATCCGTGCGGCGTGCAATTTAGAACGCGAGGACGAATACCTAAACCCCGGCGTTCTGCCTAAACGCGAGATTCTCGACCGTCTAGGCATCGATGCGACTTGTTCGTTAAAAAGCAGTATGCTCGTCGAGCATATTGCTGATGAGAGCGTATTTTTACCGCTCGCGTGGGTCTATGACCAGCGGGCGGCATTGATCGATGACCTTAGAAACGGCCTCAGCAAACCCGCCGCGGGTGTGATGATCGCGAGCCTGCTCGGGGACAAGTATTTTCTCGACAAAGACACCGCCGATCTTTTTCGCGACGGCGGGACGTTTCATATTCTTGTCATTTCGGGGCTGCATATTACATTTATCGGCGGATTGCTGCTCGTATTTCTACGCTGGTTCACGCGAAACCGTTGGTTGCAATTTGGGATTACGACGACTGTTCTGTGGGGCTATACGCTCGCGGTCGGTGCCGATGTGCCGGTGGTGCGGGCGGCGATAATGTTTACGGTTTTGCTGTTCGGCTACGCCATATATCGACGCGGGACGCTGTTAAATTCGCTCGGCTTTTGCGGTTTGATTTTGCTGGCGTGGCGGCCGTCCGAGCTGTTCGATCCGTCGTTTCAGCTTACATTTGTGAGCGTGGCCGCGATCGTCGCGATTGCGTATCCATTGATCGAGCATTTACGAGCAATCGGGAGTTGGACGCCAAGTGCGACGACTCCGTTTCCGCCAAATGTGCCGGTATGGCTGCGGCGGTTTTGCGAGACGATCTATTGGAATAATGCCCGATGGAGCATCGAATCAAAACGCCAGATATGGTCGGTTAATATTTTCAAATCGCCGTATGTCGCCGGGCGTATTGGTGACACGATACAAAAGATATTTCGGTACGTTTTCGAAGGCCTGCTAATTTCGCTGATAGTCCAGATCTGTATGTTGCCGCTTTCGATGATCTATTTTCACCGTGTTTCGGTCGCGTCGATCTTGCTCAATTTATGGGTTAGTGTATTCATCGCGGTCGAGAGTTTTGCGGCTGTTATCGGTGCGTTGGCCGGACATTTTTCAACGCTGCTCGCGGCGCCGTTCTTTGCAGTTGCCGAGGCGATGAACTGGATGATGCTATCGGTTCCGAAGCTGTTTGCGGTGATGGACTGGGCCAGCTTTCGGCTACCGGCATACACAGGTGCCGGGCGTATCTTTTACGGCATCTATTTTGTGCCGTTGATACTGCTGGCGATCGCGATCGTTCGGTGGAAACCATTCGAGCTGAAAACAAGCTCGTGGTTCTCAACCCGCGGATTTATCTTTCCTGTGGTTGGATTGGTTTTAATTTTGACTGCGATCATTGTCTTTCACCCACTCAGTGTCGCTCGGCCTGATGGGCGGCTGCATATTGATTTTCTGGATGTCGGGCAGGGTGATGCGGCTTTGATAACGTTTCCTGATGGAAAGACGCTGCTCGTCGATGGCGGCGGACGGTTTGATTACCGAAAGAAAGACGACGAAGCCGAGCCATTTGAACCCGACACTCGCGGTATCGGAGAATCGGTCGTATCCGAAGTGCTGTGGGCAAAAGGCTACACACGCATTGATGCGATGCTCGCTACTCATGCCGATGCCGATCATGTCCAGGGGCTGACAGATGTTGCTAAAAATTTTAGAATCGGCACTGCGCTATTTGCGCGGACTCCGTCCGACGATCCCGATCTGATCACCCTCGCTGAAATATTAAAACGACGACGAGTGCCCGTTGAGACCGTCGCCCGCGGAGACCGTTTAAATTTCGGCGATGTGATCGTCGAAGTGATTTATCCATCTGCTTCCGATGACCCGAACGCTGTTTCGGATAATGATCATTCGATCGTTTTGCGAATAACTTACGGTAACCGCACATTTCTGCTGACCGGTGACATCGAGCGACAGGCCGAATTGGAAATACTAAACAGCGGCGTTCCACTCAATGCTGATCTGATAAAAGTTCCACATCATGGCAGCCGGACGTCCTCGACACAGGGATTTGTCGATGCGGTCAAGGCCAAATATGCGGTGATATCAGTTGGACGAACTTCGCCGTTCGGCCATCCGCATCCTGATGTTGTCGAACGCTGGAGAGCGGCGGGTGCAAATGTAATGACGACCGGCGAGCGGGGAATGATCTCAATTTCAACCGATGGCAGAGAGATCGAGATCAAGACTTTTATGCCATGAAAAAAGCCGCGACCTGAGTTAACATCCGCGGCTTTATTATTTAGATCAGCGGTAATTTACATTGCCGGTGATTCGAACATAAAGGCGAGTTTCCAAGTTTCGCCTTCTTTTACAT
>JBEBGA010000683.1:0-1041 GCA_040081695.1 Pyrinomonadaceae bacterium | reverse complement strand
GAGGTCGTAAACAAAATGTCCGAGATCGAATCGGTCAAAATACGATTGATCTCCTCCGGCATCGAACGGTCACGCGAACGCAAGCCCGCCTCGACATGAGCCACTTTCACACCGAGCTTTACGCTGACCAGAGCACACGCGATCGTTGAGTTTACGTCTCCGACGACCAACACCCAATCGGGCTTATGCTCTAGCACGACGGGCTCAAACTCTGTCATTATCTTGGCCGTCTGAACAGCGTGCGAACCCGACCCTACACCGAGATGCACGTCTGGCGTTGGCATTCCAAGATCCTCAAAAAACGAATCCGACATCGCCGCGTCATAGTGCTGTCCTGTATGCACGATCAGCGGCTCAAACTGATCCGGCCGCCGCTTCATCTCGGCGTAGATCGGCGCGACCTTCATAAAATTTGGCCGCGCACCGGCGATCAGTAATATTTTTTGTTTAATTTGAGATCTCAAATTTGAAATTTATAGACGGACGATCCGGGCCTTACTCTCGCCGCGAGTCTCGACCGACAGAGCGTCGCGAGTATCGACGACCAACGAAGCAAGCTCGCACACGCGGTTGTAATCCACCGGCGTGTGTTCGGTGCAAATGATGACGCAATCTGAACTGCGGATCAGGTCGTCGGTCAACTCTTTGTTATAGAGCGGGTCGCCGGCTCCGATCGTGTATGCGTGGTCAAATGTCACCTCGGGCACGAACGGGTCGTGGTAATAAACATCAGCCCCGTCAGCCCGCAATAGGTCGATGATCGACAAAGCGGGCGACTCGCGCATGTCGTCGATATCTTTTTTATAGGCGACGCCGAGGATCAAGATCTTTGATCCGTTGACGGATTTTTTGCTGTCGTTCAGAGCCGTTGTCGCGAGTTCGACAACGTAATTTGGCATTGTCGAATTTACCTGTTCGGCAAGCGAGATAAACTGCGAATCAAATCCGTGCTGACGAGCTTTCCACGAGAGATAATGCGGGTCCAGAGGGATGCAATGGCCGCCAATTCCCGGCCCCGGATAGAACGGCATAAAACCAAAC
>JBEBGA010000682.1:0-1042 GCA_040081695.1 Pyrinomonadaceae bacterium | reverse complement strand
CTCTCGAATATCTACCGCAGACCGAACACGGACATTCCAAATCCAAAGGCTCGGTATCGGTGATAAATTTGGCGTTGCGGATATTTAATTTGCCGTGCGAAGTAAAAGCCCCGCCGGTCCGACCGTTGCGGGTCGGCATCACGCAATCAAACATATCCACCCCGCGATAAACCGCTTCGACCAGGTCTTCGGGCGTCCCGACTCCCATCAAATATCGCGGCGCGTCCGGCGGCATTTGCGGAGCGATATGTTCGATCACTTGATACATCACCGATTTTTCTTCGCCGACGCTTAAACCGCCGATGGCGTATCCATCGAAACCGATTTCCACCGTTTTTTCCAAACTTTCGCGCCGCAGATCGAGATGTCCGGCACCCTGGAGGATGCCGAAGAGAGCCTGTTTGCCGGTTAACTGGTCAGAACCGCCTGCGGTAGCGGGCTGGTTTAACGCAACAAGTTCAGTAGTCTCACTTAAACCATTCGCTACCGCAAATGGTTCTGACATAAATCCGGTGTCCATTCCTAAATCTTGCAACTCATTAAATCTATCTTTTGAGCGTTTCGCCCAGCGAGCCGTCATTTCCAGACTCTTTTGGGTCTCGGCGTGTCCGCCGTCGCCTTTTGGGCATTCATCCAATACCATCACGATCTCTGAACCTAAAGCCGCTTGAATTTCCATCGAAATTTCCGGCGAGAGAAATTTTTTACTCCCGTCAAGGTGTGAGCGGAACTCGACTCCTTCTTCTTTTAATTTGCGTAGATCAGTTAAGGAAAAGACCTGAAAACCGCCGGAATCGGTTAACAGTGAGCGATTCCAGGTCGAGAATTTATGCAACCCGCCGCAAGCACGGATGACTTCGGGCGTTGGCCGGAGCCACAAATGATAGGTATTTCCCAAAATAATGCGGGCATCAAGTTCGTCTTCGAGCCATTCGTAACGGACACCTTTGACCGTCCCTTGCGTTCCGACAGGCATAAAAACAGGCGTTTCGATCACGGAACGCCTGGTCGGTAAGATCCCTGTTCTCGCTTCACCTTCCTC
>JBEBGA010000681.1:0-1044 GCA_040081695.1 Pyrinomonadaceae bacterium | reverse complement strand
ATCAGGTGGAGAAAATGCTTCATTGCGAACACGGCGGAATGAATGAGTCGATGGCCGAGCTTTACGTTCGCACGAACGACAAGCGCTGGCTCGCTCTCGCCCAACGGATCCGTCATAAGCGCACGCTCGGACCGATGTTTGCCGAAAAGGACGAGCTGCCGAACATTCACGCCAATACGCAGATACCCAAGGTGATCGGCCTCGCTCGATTGTTTGAGATAACCTCCAAGCCCGAATATTCGACTGCCGCGAACTTCTTCTGGAAGAATGTGACGGCCAAATATTCCTACGTCATCGGCGGCAACTCTGACCGTGAATACTTTCAGGCGCCAAACACCATTTCGAAGCACATCACCGAACAGACGTGCGAATCGTGCAATACCTACAACATGCTGAAGCTCACGCGGCACCTTTATTCGTGGGATACGCAGTCAGCATTTTTCGATTATTACGAGCGGGCTCATCTCAACCATATGATGGCGCACCAGAACCCGAAATCGGGAATGTTTGCTTACATGATCCCGCTGATGTCCGGCACCGCGCGGAATTTCTCGAATGAGTTCGACGACTTCTGGTGCTGCGTGGGTTCGGGGATCGAGAGCCATTCAAAGCATGGCGAATCCGTCTGGTGGCACAGCGGCCATCATCTGATCGTCAATCTTTTTATTCCCTCAACGCTCGACTGGAAGGAACGAGATGCAAAATTTGAGCTTTCTACTGCGTATCCGCTCGGCGATGAGGTGAAGATCTCGGTTGTGCATATCGGGAAGAACTCCGAGTTTCCTGTATCGGTACGGATTCCGTATTGGTGTGAAGATCCGTCGCTGTCGATAAACGGAAAGGGAACAAAACTTGTGCGTGAGGGTGGCTATGCGACGATCAAGCGAAAATGGAAAAATGGCGATGTCGTCGCTCTCAAGTTGCCGATGAAGCTAAGGATCGAGCCGACAAATGACGATCCGAACACGATCGCCTTGCTTTACGGGCCGACCGTTATGGCCGCCGACCTGGGCGACGCAAAAGCTAAGTTTGACGGCGTTGCTC
>JBEBGA010000680.1:0-1052 GCA_040081695.1 Pyrinomonadaceae bacterium | reverse complement strand
AACGTGCGGCTACCGACACGGGCGGGGGCAAACGCGGCGGACGGACGGCTTAGCAGATGAGCGAAACGAGTACGTTTTTGGAAAACGAAAGACAGGAGTTGTCACCTCGCCATCGCAAACCACACCATCCGCCGACCGCGTTTGGCGGAAGCTCGCGTGTGCAGCTGGATCGAGTTTCTTTCTTCGATAGCAGCGATCTCGTTTGCGATTGCCTGCCGGAATGCGGTTGCGACCTCAGCGAGCTTAGTCGCTTTGTGCAAACTGTTCTCGCGTTCGTCCGCCGTCGACATATCAAAATGCAGATAGATCTCGTCATAACACGACGCCAGTTCAAAGACGATCTCTCCGCCTTTTCGATGCTCTTCGCAGCAGGGCAACGCGTCGCGAGTATCCTCGACGACGGCGATCACGTATGCGCGCATCTCAGGTTTCAGATTCAGGAACGTGCGTTCCCGAAGGTGGTATTTCTTGCTCATTTTCTTTTCCTCTGCTCATAAATTGCTGAATTAGTTGTGGTTAAGGTTAACGACGCTCATTTCAGCAAACTAGGAAAAGCTGAAAATTCACGTCGCGAGTGTACTGTGACTCTTAAGTGCAAACATAGGTTCTATCTCCTTGAAGGTTAATGCCGCCCACATATGCAAGCGGTTCTGATTGGGTGGTGGACGCTTTTGGTATCGCTCCAAACTCTTCGGCTTTTCAGACCGACGCTGATCTGTCTCAGCTAAACGTCCTTTTCGGTGGTCAGTTGTCAGTGGTCAGTGGTCAGAGATTTTCTTGAATTCGCTGACCACCGTCCACCGACCACCGACCACTGCGACTTGGGTGGATCGATCGGATTTGAACCGACAACCGCCTCGTCCACAGCGAGGTGCTCTACCGATTGAGCTACGAACCACGTGAACTAAGTGCGGAGTGAGGAATGGGGACGGCGGAGTTTCCACACTCCGAATTCTGCGCTCCGCATTCCGCATTTCTTTTGGAGCGGGCATCCGGATTTGAACCGGAGATTAACTGATCTGCAATCAGCCGCCTTTGGCCGCTTGGCTATA
>JBEBGA010000266.1:0-4441 GCA_040081695.1 Pyrinomonadaceae bacterium | reverse complement strand
CGACCGTGATCGAACCATCGCCTGCCGTGATGGACTGATCCAGGTTGCCCATCACCGAATCATACTTGAGCAGGTGGGCGAGCGTTTTTGTGTCTGTGAGGTCATTGACCGCGACGAGATCGATGTCGCCTGAGCCGAGCCATGTCCTGACGACCGAGCGGCCGATGCGGCCAAATCCGTTAATACCAACTTTGATACCCATTATCTAAAATATCCTCCGTAAAAAGTGCATTTATTAAATGATTGAGATTACCGCAAATCCGGACGAGATTCAATTTGTCGCCGAAACGTTGCCATCAAACAGATTGTTGAAACAAACAAAAAATCAAAGTCGTAGTACCAGTTTGAGTTTTTAGCATTAACAAATAAAATCAAGTGTTTAGCGACGGAGCTAGCAATACATGAAATTTTCGCGATCCCGCAAGTTTTTGTTTTTATCGATACTGAGCGTTTGTGCGACGGCTACTGTCGACGCGACGGCGCAGGTGCCTGTGATTCCGACTGTTGATTCTGTCGTAGCTAAGGCCGAAACGACCGATCCTGCGGCGGCGATACGCAAATATGCCCGGATCGCAACCGATAATTCGGCCGCGCTGGCGCGCGTTGGTGTGCAGACGGCGCAGCCGATCTCGCTTACACTCGCAGATGCGATCCGCCGTGCTCTTGAGAATAACAATGACGTCGAGATCTCTCGTGGCGATGTCCGAATTCAGGAGACGCAGATACGTTCGCTGCTCGGTATCTACGATCATGTGTTTACCGCGACGCCTAATTTTTCGCGAAATTCGACGACTGGTTCGGAGGCGACGAATGATTTCCGCGTTAATTCGAATCTGACCAAGAACATTCAGAAAGGCGGCGGTAACTACCAGTTCTTCTTTAATAACAGCAGGACCGAGAACGCCTTCGCTCAGGCGCAGGTTACATCCGGTAATGCCAGCGGCGGCAGTGCGATCTATTCGTCGTCGGTTGGTTTTAATTACAACCAGCCGTTGATGCGTAATTTTCGTATCGATAATACGCGGCGCAATATCACGATCGCCCGCAAACGGCTCGAACAGACGGAAGCTGATTTCCGTCTCCAAGCGACAACTACGATAACGAGTGTACAGCGTGCTTATTGGGATTACGTTTTTGCCCTAAGGAATCAGCAGAACGAGGTCGCGAACGTTAATCTTGCCAAGGAAAATCTTCGCCAGGTCGAGGCCAGGATAGAAGCCGGAGCGGCGGCACCGCTGGATCGTGCGGAGGTTGCGACCGAATTGGCCAATCGCGAAGGCAGCTTGCTACTTGCTACTCAGACTGTCTCGACCGCAGAGAATTCGTTAAAGCAGCTTTTGCTCCGCGATCCCCTTTCGCCGGAGTGGACGCAGACATTTGTGCCGACGGACAAACCTGCTTTCAATCTCGATCCGACAAATCTCGACGATGCGATGAAGGATGCGATGGACAATCGCTTCGAACTAAAACGCCTGAAATTGCAGCGTGAGATCAATCAGGAAGACATCAAGTATTTTAAGAATCAGACCAAGCCGCAGATCGATCTAAACACGACTTTTTCGCTGGACGGCATTTCGCGGAGCGGTACGAGCACGGCGACGACTACGAATTTGATCACTGGAACGGCCGATCTGTTTCTTTTTAATGGCCTCAATTCGACGCGCACGAGTCTGGCTTTGCCGGTTTTGATCAATCCTACTCTTGTAATCCCCGCATCGCCGTCGTATCTTTTTGGTGGATTTAACCGCTCGCTTGCAAACGTATTTCGCAGCGACGCTCCAAATTTTTCGATAGGTGCGACGATCTCATTTCCGTTCAGAAATCGCACGGCAAAGGCGAATCTCGACGGTGCGAGGATCCAGGAAGAACAGCTTGCCGCTCAAACGCGGGGCCAGGAACAAGTTGTCATCGTCGAGGTAAGAAATGCCGTTCAGGGCGTCGAGACCTCGCGTCAACGTGTCCTGACTGCTCGCCGTGCCCGTGAGAGTGCAGAAATTCAGCTAGAGGGTGAGCGTAAATTGTACGAGAATGGACGCTCAACGACGTTCCTGCTGTTTCAGCGTGAGAATTCGCTAACGAATGCTAGAAACGCAGAGATTCGGGCCGAGACGGATTACAATAAAGCGTTGTCCGATCTACAGCGTGTGACCTCGACGGCGTTTCGTGCGAATAACATAGTCATTGAATCTCCGTTGAAATAGTTGTATGGCGATTCCTTTATCTTGATATTTGAGGTGCCTTTCGAATAGAATCTTGCCTGTCCGGTCTGCTTGAGTTAGCGGAGGTGCAGAAATGAAGATTTTAGTGGTGTTACTATTCTTTTGTCTGAATGTTATTACCAACGTCGGGCAAAGCGAACCTGCCTTAACTAATGATGATATTGTAAAGCTGTCACAAGCTGGCATACCAAGCGTCGTCATTCAAAGCAAAATCAAGACCTCCAAAGTAAAATTCGACACCACCACGGCTGCTATATTAGCGCTTGGTATTGCCAAGGTTGCCGACATCGTGGTTGCCATGATGGTTGAGCGTCAAGCGGAAATGGATGCTCCAAAGAAGCAAGTGGTTTATGGATCGACGAATCCAGAGTATGGAACATTGTCGGAGATATCTGGCAAGAACAAAATCTTTGTCGCCGTACAGGATTCGAAATCTAGGACAATAATTCTCAATGCTCTAAATGAGTCGAAAAGATTTCAGTTGGTTGGGACGCGCGAGGAGGCTGATTTTGGAGTAAACTTTGAGCTCCGAAACGTCGATGCAGGGTCGAATGTGTTTCTTGGGACGGCACACAACGTAGTTGTTGTTGGTCGCCTTCAGGTTTACACATATTTGCCTATTCAGAATGAAGACTCATCCGGCCGCATTCGCATACTATATACATCCCAGAAGACTCAGGACTGGAGTGGTGGCATGACTTTTAATCGCCATCCAGCTCAGAATGCGGTAAACGACTTTGTTAAAGACTTCAAGAAACTCAAATAGACAATACTTAAGGATTCCTTAGGCTAATAAATCACACCATCATTTTCCATTTATCGCGCAACTCTGCGAAAATCTGTCGAGTGAGAATATCGGCGTCGATCATTGTTCGGAACGAAGAAGCAAACATCGCCGAGCTGTGCGAGTCGATCGACTGGGCCGATGAGATCGTGATCGTGGATTCGGATTCGACGGATCGGACGGTCGAGATCGCGCGGAAATATACCGATAAGGTGTTTAATCGCGAATTCAAGGGCTATAAGGATAAGCACGAATTTGCCGATTCGCAGACGACAGGCGATTGGGTATTTTGGATCGATGCGGACGAGCGGGTGACGCCGGAACTGCGACAATCAATCAAAAAACTGCGTGAGAAGCCAAGCGAAGCGCTTGCCGATGGTTACCGCATCGCTCGAAAGACATTTTTTTTTGGCAAATGGATCCGGCATTGCGGTTGGTACCCGGATTATCAAATGCGGCTGTATCGTAAGGACAAGAGTTATTGGGACGGCGTTGCCCCGCATCAGACGGCGAGAGTTGATGGCAGGATTGAGAAATTAGATGGCGAGTTTCTGCATTATACGAAGCAGAGCTTGAGCGAATACCATCGTGTAACGGAATCGTATGCAACGCTCGCGGCTGAGCATTTGGCGAACGAAGGAAGGCAAATCGGGCCATTTGGGATGCTTGGGAATGCGGTTGCTGCCTTTTTCAGGACGTATTTTCTAAAACAAGGTTTCCGGGACGGAGCGGCGGGAATGGTGATCTCATGTTTCACGGCGTACGGTGTTTTTCTGAAATACGCCAAACTCTGGGAACGCAATAATATCGACCAATGAAGGCAGTTATCCTATGCGGCGGACGCGGTACTCGCCTCGGCGAGCATGGTCGTTCTGTGCCTAAAGCGCTGATAAATATTGGAGAAAAGCCGATCATTTGGCATTTGATGAGTAATTATGCTCATTATGGCATTCGTGACTTTGTATTGTGTCTCGGGTTTTTGGGAGATGAGATCAGATCTAACCCGCTGCTGAATTCTACCGACTGGAACGTCACGTTTGTCGATACGGGCCTCGACACAAACACTGGCGGCCGGTTGGCGCAGGTTGCTGATCGTCTTGCAGGTGAAAAGACGTTTTGCGTGACTTACGGCGATGGTTTGTCGGATGTAAATATCTCGGATCTCATAGATTTTCACCGTAAACACGGTAAGACAGCGACCGTCACCGCGGTTCATCCGCATTCGAACTTTGGCATAATGGATGTTGACGGCGATGGCAGGATCACGGCTTTTCGCGAGAAACCGATTCTTAAGGAATGGATCAACGGCGGTTTTTTCGTTTTTAACCAGGAGATTTTTGATCATCTCGGCGAAAACCACGTCCTCGAACGTGAACCTTTCGAACATCTCAGCAACGCCGGAGAAATGATGGCGCACAAGCACGAGGGCTTTTGGAAG
>JBEBGA010000265.1:0-4445 GCA_040081695.1 Pyrinomonadaceae bacterium | reverse complement strand
TGACGAGCGTCTTAGGCTATTCGCGAACGTTCTTTGTCGGCGGCGAGTATTGGCCCGAGCCCATGCCATCACTCGCAGATGAGATCGTGCGGTTTCATGAAATGCTCGAGGACGTGGCCCGGCATATCGAATCTGACACGCCGTTACTAGATGGAATGACGCCTGAGCGTCTTTTACAAGGGCCGTTCTCGGATGCAATGACTCATGCCGGACAGCTTGCTATGCTTAGACGTATGGCGGGTGATCCGGTGCCGCCGGAGAATTTTATCGTGGCAGATATTAGGCCCGACCGCCTTGGCACGGAGCAGAGTATGCCTGTAAGCCCTGACGAAGTATGGCCCGACGCTCCGCCAGGACGGCATCGAGGTTAAAACGACTATGGAATTCACTGAATTGATCGATCTCGCGTCCGAGAAGCTCGGCGGTGCCGTACTCATCGCAAACGACGACTTCTTTGCGCCAAAAGAGAATCTGATTCGTGCCGCCGCCCCGGTTTGGAAGGAAGGCCTCTATACCGATGACGGTAAATGGATGGATGGCTGGGAATCGCGTCGTCGACGCTCGCCCCGGCTGGACGAGCCTTTCGATTGGTGTGTCATTCGGCTGGGGATGCCGGGCGAGATTAAGGGCATCGTTGTCGATACGGTGTATTTTCGCGGCAATTTCCCGTCGCACTGCTCGCTTGAGGCATGTGCCGTTGATGGACACCCAACCGTTGACGTACTGATTGGGGAGACGACTGAGTGGCGGGAGATCTTGCCGGTTTCGGAGTTACAAGGCGATTCTAAGAATGGATTTGAGATCACAGCTTCGGGGCGCGTCACTCATTTGAGGTTCAAGATATATCCTGATGGGGGTGTCGCAAGACTCCGGGTGCATGGCAACGTGATGCCGGATTGGTATGGGTTGAGAAAGCGAAATAGCGAGATCGATCTGGCTGCAGCCGAAAATGGAGGTGACGTGATTTCCGCTAGCGATGAGTTTTTCGGTCATCGGCAGAATCTGATCATGCCCGGCTTTGCCCACGACATG
Source organism: Pyrinomonadaceae bacterium (assembly GCA_040081695.1). Classification (GTDB taxonomy): domain Bacteria; phylum Acidobacteriota; class Blastocatellia; order Pyrinomonadales; family Pyrinomonadaceae; genus OLB17. Next base: position 3,413 of record JBEBGA010000265.1, on the reverse strand, counting down.
AGCGACGGTTGGGAAACCCGACGCCGTCGCGGCCCCGGACATGACTGGTGCGTTGTTAGGCTCGGAACGGCAGGCACGATCACGCGTGTTGAGGTCGATACATCATTTTTTCGCGGCAATTATCCCGAAGGCTGCACGCTAGAAGGCGGCGATGGCACTGAATGGCGTGAGCTGCTCCCGATGTCAAAATTACAGGCGCACACGCGACATACATATTCGAGCGAGCTCGCTGATCTAGGGGCGGTCACGCATGTTAGATTTAACATTTACCCCGACGGTGGCGTCAGTCGCCTGCGTTTATTTGGGCGGATCGAGTGAGCTATCAGATCTATAAAAATCTTGCGTGGCTGAACGAGCTGAGCCTCGAGGAAGCGCAATCTGCGTTCCTCGATTGCTGCGGTTCGCAGGTTTGGGCGCGTCGCATGGCAGAGTTGCGGCCGTTCGCGATGCTCGACGATCTGTTTGCTAGCGCCGACAAAGTGTGGGCGTTGCTCTCGACCGTAGATCACCTTGAGGCATTTGCCGCCCATCCAAAGATCGGCTCAAAAAAGGCGGCGGCAAGTCAGAATGTTCAGGCCGCGAGTTGGTCGGCAGGCGAGCAATCCGGCGTCGATCTGGCCGCAAAAGATGTCCGCGACGAGCTTGCCGACGCTAACAGCTTGTATGAAGACAAATTCGGGTTTATATTTATCGTCTGTGCAAGCGGAAAAACTGCTGAAGAAATGCTGGCGATCTGTCGGGCCCGGTTGGGTAACTCTTTACAAACCGAACTTGCGATCGCCGGTGAAGAGCAGCGAAAGATCACAGAGCTCCGTCTGAGCAAACTTTTGGAAACATGAGTGCTATAACTACCCATATTCTCGACACTACCTCCGGCAAACCCGGAGCCGGTATTCCGGTCGTCCTCGAACGCAAGACGCATACTGCCGGATGGCAGGCGATCGCCGAGGGCATTACAGATATCGATGGCCGTCTTAGTGATCTTCTGAATCCGCGCGAGGCATTCTTGCCAGGTCACTACAGATTGATATTCGAAACGGGCCCGTACTTCTTGTTACACAGCATCGAGTGTTTTTTCCCACAAGTAACGGTCAGCTTCGTAGTTAAGGATCCTCTACAGCATTATCACGTGCCTTTGTTGCTCAGCCCATTTGGCTACTCAACCTATCGCGGGAGCTAATATCAAATGCCTGTCAGGATCGTACAGGACAATTACGGTAAATCGCGTGTGCGGCTGATGAAGGTTGCGCGCCTCGCTGATCACCACGAGATCCAAAGCCTCACATTGAACATCGCGCTCGAAGGCGATTTCGACGCAATTCACACGAAAGGCGACAACAGCCTATGCTTGCCGACCGACACGATGAAAAACACCGTGTACGCTCTCGCCGGCCAGAATGACGGCATCGAACAGATCGAGACGTTCGGCCGTCGGCTCGCTTCACACTTTCTCGACAACAACGACCACTTCTCACGTGCGGTGATCGATATTATCGATCATTCGTGGAAACGGATGAAGTTTGACGGCCGCGACCATCCGCATTCGTTTGTCCGGGGCAGCCGCGAGAAACGAACAGCAAAGATCGGCGCAACGCGCGATTTCGTTTCCGTCGTGTCCGGCGTTGATGAGTTGATCGTCCTCAAATCGGCAGATTCTGGTTTTGTCGGCTTTATCAAAGATGAATACACGACGCTGCCAGAGGTAGCCGACCGCATTCTGGCGACGTCGATCAGAGCTACCTGGACGTACGGCAACGCCGACAATGCGACGGATGAAACGTGGCATGGCATCAGGCATTGTATACTCAAAACTTTTTCTGATCACGACAGTTTATCAGTGCAACATACGTTGTATGCGATCGGTGAGGCCGTGTTGGAATCATTTGCCGAGATCAATGAGATATATTTCTCACTGCCGAATATTCATTGCCTACCGGTCGATATTTCCAAATTTGGGCTCGAGAACAAAAATTGTATTTTCATCCCGACGGACGAACCGCACGGGCTAATCGAGGCACGACTTACTCGCTGATGCGGGCCGTTGGGCGGTAACCCGACTCTTACAGGTGATGGTCATGGATAACAAGTGAGTGTTAAGTCGGGCTACCGCCCGACGATCAACGTTTGCCGGAAATAGATATGGAAACATCCCTTTCATCAGAATCGTTCGAAGGGCACTCTGCTACCCTGAGGTCGTTGATGTCCGATTTTGCAACACGCTTTCCGGGCGAATCCGGACGCCGACAACCCGTGCACACGGTTTACGGCGGTGCCCATTTGTTCAAATCAGACACTACAGCAAAGCTTGGCCAGCTCTCCGTTCGTTCGTTCAATGCGTTTGCACCAGACGATGCCACTTTTGCAGAAACGCTGGGAATTCCCGGGCAGATAAAATCGACAGTTTTCGAACGAGTTGCTGAAAAGCTCGGTCGCGAGGCGGTCGAGGATTTTCGCATCGATTTCGAGGACGGATACGGTACGCGTTCGGACGCTGAAGAAGACGGCCACGTCGTCGCGGCGGCTAAAGAGGTCGCAAAGGGAATGGAAGACGGCACACTTTCGCCATTCATTGGTATTCGAATTAAGACTTTTAGCGAGGAGCTACACGCCCGGGCGATCCGCACTCTGGATCTATTTCTTACTACACTGACCTCGGCGACCGGCGGTATCTTGCCGGACAACTTCGTCGTGACATTGCCAAAGATAGTGACGCCGGAACAGGTGACCACTCTCATTGACATCTTTGACGAGATCGAACCAAAGCTTGGCCTCGCTGCCGGTTCGCTCAAGATGGAGATGATGGTCGAGACGACCCAGTCGATCATCGCGTCGGATGGAAGTTCGGGCTTGCCAAGGATGCTTGAGGCGGCACGCGGACGATGTACCGGGGCGCATTTTGGCACATACGATTACACCGCAAGCTGCTCTATCACCGCCGCTTATCAGGACATGCTCCACCCGGCTTGTGACTATGCTCGAAATGCAATGCAGGTTGCGTTTAGCGGCACGGGTGTTTGGCTCTCAGACGGCGCGACGAACATCATGCCCGTCGCCCCGAACCGTGGCGAGAATCTGACTGCCGAGCAGATCGATGAGAACAACATGGTCGTTCGACGTGCGTGGAAGCTGCACTACGACCACTGCCGCCATTCCCTTGCAAACGCATTTTACCAAGGTTGGGACCTGCATCCCGGACAGCTGCCGACAAGGTACGCTGCCGTTTACACATTCTTTCTCGAAGGCCTCGATGCGGCCAGTGAGCGCCTCCGCAACTTTGTCGAAAAAGCAGCGCAAGCGACGCTCGTCGGAGATGTCTTTGACGACGCGGCGACCGGTCAAGCGTTGGTGAACTTCTTCAATCGCGCAGTGAGCTCCGGCGCGATCACGATTGAGGAGGCCATGCAGACCGGACT
>JBEBGA010000679.1:0-1055 GCA_040081695.1 Pyrinomonadaceae bacterium | reverse complement strand
GTTTCGATACGGTTCTTGTTGATGCCCCTTGTTCGGGAACCGGAACGATCCGGCGCAATCCGGAGATTCGTTATTCACTCACGCCGGATGATCTCGCCGAGCTTCAAAATAAACAACTCGCGATACTCGCCAACGCATCAAAGTTGATCAAACCGGGCGGTTCGCTTGTTTATTCGACTTGTTCGCTTGAGGTCGAAGAAGACGAGCATGTTGCGACAGAATTCCTGGCTGAGAATGGGCAATTTAGCTCGGCCTCACCGAAAGTTCCGGCTAGATTCTTGACTGCCGAAGGTTTTGCAAGGACTTGGCCTGATCGTGACAAAATGGACGGCTTTTTCATAGCTCATTTTGTGCGGTCAAATGGCTAAAAATATGGACGGCAAGCGTTTTTTGTTTCGGGCAAAGGTGTTAAACTTACGCTTTGGTTTGAGGTGACGGGCTATGGGTATTTTGAGCTCAGGTTTTTCGGCGATGGGCCGCTTGATAGCGATCGGCGTACTTGCGGCCGCCTTTTTGTTTGGCATGGCGGGCGTCGTTTATATGTCGCTGCAAGGCAAAGAGGTCAAGGTGCCTGAGATCACCGGAAAGGATATGCCGGCGAGCGAGAGCGAGCTTGCCTCGCTCGGGCTTAAGATCAAGAAGCGCGCCGACCGGTTTAGTCAGGAACCTCCGGGAACTGTCATCGAGCAGCTTCCAAAGTCCGGCGAGACAGTTAAAACGGGCCAGATGATCCTAGTCGTCACGAGCAAAGGCCCGGGTGAAGGCGATGCACCGGCGAGCCTCAAGAATTCGAATGAGCAGGACGATACCGAAAAGATCGAAGAGATGATCTCGGACAAGCCGAAGAAGCCAAAGGCAAATTCGAATACAAATAAGAAGAAAGCAGATACGGCTCGGGATGTGAATTCGGACACGTCAAACTCAAAGTCGAATTCTAACTCGGAATCTGATCCGCCGGAATCGAATTCGAACAAGAAAGATCCCGGGGCTGGCAGTAATTCGGCGAAACCGAAGGGGAACACGCAGACGCCGGCTACGCGTTTGCCCAATCCGTC
>JBEBGA010000678.1:0-1056 GCA_040081695.1 Pyrinomonadaceae bacterium | reverse complement strand
GTCCACCAACGTGTGACCGAGACATTTCGCGTCGGCCGAGTCCTGCTCGCCGGCGACGCGGCCCATGTCAACAATCCGACCGGCGGAATGGGGATGAATTCGGGTGTGCACGACGCGCAAATGCTAGCGAGAAACCTGATCGCTGTTCTGCGAGGAGCGGACGACGCACTGCTCGATGAGTACGCCGCAGTGCGAAAGAACGTCGCAACTAAGATGGTGCAGGCGATGACGGATGATAACTACAAGAATCTCGCCGCCAGTGATCAGGCGATGCGCGACGAGCGTGACCGCAAACTGCGAGAGGCGGTCGCCGATCCTCGAAAAGCGCGTGAATATCTTCTGAGAACCGCAATGCTCGCCGATAGGATATAGTGAAAAGATGCGAAAACTGACTCTGATATTTGGCTGCGTGCTATTGCTGCAAGCAATGGCCTTTGGTCAGGAGAAAAAGCTCACGATCCTCTACACCAACGACCTGCACGCTCATCTTGAGCCGACGATCGTCCCGTGGGTGAGCAAGACCCGCAAGGTCGGTGGATTTGCAAATATCGCGACACTCGTCAAACGCGAAAAAGCGGCAAATCCGGCCACGGTCTATTTTGATGCCGGGGATTTTTTTTCGGGGCCGTATGTGAGTTCCCTGACAAAGGGCGAAGCGGTGATCGACGCAATGAACTATCTCGGGCTCGACGCTGCGTGTGTCGGAAATCATGAATTCGACCACGGATGGCAAAACGCACAGAAGCAGTTTCCGAAAGCCAAATTCCCGCTCCTTAACGGCAACATCTTTCTGAAGGGCACGGAAAAACTCCACTGGAACAAACCTTACGTTATCAAAAACGTAAACGGGATACGGATCGGCGTAATCGGCTTGCACGGCAGATTCGCGTTTTACGATACGACCTCGGCTGAGATGATAACCGGCGTTGAGGCGAGAGACGAAGAAGTTTATCTGCGCCGGTATATCCGTGAGCTAAAGGCGAAAACCGATCTGATCGTTCTCCTGATACATCAGGGAATTCCGGGCACACAGTCTTCGCAGGGTGAGAAAGATGT
>JBEBGA010000264.1:0-4456 GCA_040081695.1 Pyrinomonadaceae bacterium | reverse complement strand
CCGAGACCTTCTCGCCCGAGGTTCTCTCGCTGCTCGAAAACTACAACTATCCCGGCAACGTCCGCGAGCTCGAAAACGTCATCGAACGCGCAGTCGTCATCGCTCCCAGCAACGAGATCACCGTCGATTGTCTCCGCCCCGAGGTACGCGATCCAGAACTCAATCTAAAAATGATTGCCGCCACCGAAGGCGTCTCAAGCGACATCGACCTCGCCCGCGGCGTCAATTTCTACGACGAAGTAAAACGCTTCGAGATCGACCTAATCCGCCGAGCCCTAGACCAAACCGGCGGCCACCAATCAAGAGCCGCCCGCCTCCTCGGCCTCAACGCTACTACACTGAATTCGAAGATCAAGTCCTACAATATTCAGCATAAGCACAACTAAATTCCTGACCAGACATCTGCGAGATTCAGTTTTTTGGATATTTCTATGTAAAAATGACCGAAGGCCATCGCGAGTCATTTGTAAAGAAGTGTAAAGTGTTGAAAAAAGACGGCTTGCGGTATGCGTTGAGTCGGAATGGCAATTGCGTCATAAATGTGTGAGCTAGACACAGCGTACCTCCAAAATCGACTGTATCGACAGAATTACCGGTATCGTAAAACTAATATTTATTTGCCCTGATACAGGCAACTTTTTTGGAGGAAAAGTATGAAAATGAAAAAAAGACCTTTCGGCTTTACCTTCCTGTCCTTATGTATGGCTTCGTTTCTGCTGTTTGCAGGAGCGGCTCTTACGTTTGGACAGGCAACGACCGGGTCGATCAGCGGAACCGTGGTGGATCCGGCTGGTAATGTCGTTTCGGGAGCTACCGTGACGGCAAAGAATGAAGCAACCGGAGTATCGACCGGTACATTTACAACGACCGGCGACGGTACGTTTGTATTCTCAAATCTAAATCCGGGTAACTACTCGGTGACGGTGTCGACCGCCAGTGGATTTAAGACAAAAACGACCACCGGGCTGGCCGTCCGTCTGGGCCTCGAAACACCGCTTAGAGTCGCCCTCGAAGTCGGTGGTGCGTCGGAGACCGTTACAATCGTCGCCTCGGCTGACGAGATCGCTCAGACTAACTCTGAGATCACGGCAAACTTTGATACACGCAAAGTTTCCGAGCTGCCGTCAAACGCGGCCGGTGGCGGTATCGACACACTTGCACTCAACATTCCTGGCGTTACTCCGGGATTTGGTAACGTCAATTCGAACGGAACGACGCTGTCGGTGAACGGCAACCGTGCCCGCTCGAACAACTTCACCATCGACGGTACCGACAACAACGACCTCTCGATCGGCGGCCCGAGCTATTTTGTCTCGAACACCGAGATCGTTCAGGAATTTCAGGTCGTCACCAACAACTTCTCAGCACAATACGGCCGCAATCAGGGTGCCATCGTGAACATCATCACAAAAGGCGGCACCAACGATTTCAGCGGAAGCGCTTTTCTTTATCATCGCAACGCAAGTTCGCTTGACGCGATGAATAACATCGAGCGCCGAACGACTACTCGCAGTGCGAAGGATAAGTTTATCAGCAACACGTTCGGGTTTACCTTTGGCGGCCCGATTGTTAAGAACAAAGCGTTCTTCTTCGGCAGCTTCCAAGGAATTCGTCAAGCACAGAACTTCACGTCACGAGGTGGCAATTTGGCTATACTACCAAGTGAGTTCGCACGCCTTAGGGCTGCGTTTCCGAATAACTCGGCAATCAATGCTCTTACCACACAGGGAGCCTTTGCGTTGACCGGTTTCGGAGCCGTTCGACCTCGTGTTGATCGTGCCCAGGATAAGGTTTGTATCTCGGTGACGGCGACGGTTAATTGCGTGAATGGTGTCAATGAGACAGGCTTCTTTGCAGCCGCGTTCCCAGAACGTGAATTTGCGTTGCCGTTTACTCAGGATGAATACACGGTTCGCGGAGACTGGAACATAACCGAAAAAGACAATCTCCGTTTTCAGTATCTCAATCAAGATGCTGTGACGACCAACTCGCTTGGCGGCAGCAACGGCTTTACCGGTGATGTCCCTGCGAAGAGTCAGAACTTTAGCGGTTTTTGGAACCGTCAGATTTCGTCGAACATCATCAACAGCTTTCAGGGAACATTTCAGCGACTGTCGGTGAAATTTGGCGGCGGTTGTACCGATCCATTGACTGGTTGTATCCCGGACCCGGCAGAAATCGGTGAAGCATATGCAAGTGTCAACTACGCCGGATTTGCCGGTTTCGCTTCGGGCGCAACGCTTCAGGCACTTGGCGGTGCGACGAATCTGCCGCAGGGACGAATTGTTGACGTTTACCAGTTCTCGGACAAGGTCAATTGGAACGTTGGTTCCCACTCCTTGACCTTTGGCGGCGACATCCGAAAGCTCAAGAATTCGGTTCCGTTCTTGCCTAATATCAACGGCGTGACTCGATACAACAGTATTGCGGCTCTCTCGACGGCGATTCCGACGAGTGTAACGCTGGCGGACGGCAAACCCGACCTTCAGTACACGCAGCTTGATCGCTTCTTCTTCTTCCAGAACGACTGGCGCGTTAAGTCGAACTTGACTCTCAATCTTGGAGTCCGTTATGAATTTAGTGGCCAGCCGATCAATCGTATATTTGACGTGACGTCGGAAAGGGAAGCAAATTCAGCGACAGCGTTGTACCGCCAGAGCCTGCCGCTCGAAGCTCGTATCGTGCCCAAACTCAAGGCCGACAGCAACAACTTTGCTCCGCGTCTCGGTTTTGCATGGTCGCCAAAATTTGGTGACGGCAAGTTTGCCAAATTCTTGTTTGGTGAAAATGACGCGACCGTATTCCGCGGTGGTTATTCGATAGCGTATGATGCGGTGTTCTACAACATTATGTTGAACATCTCGACATCGGCACCGACGGTGATCCTCGACACATTCACACCGACTGTGGCGATGCCCGGCAATCCGATCGGTTCGGCGATGAGATCGGCATATAGTGCAAATCTTCGTCGGAACACCTTTGACCCGAGGCTCTTGTCGCAGACTGATGTATCCTCCGATTTCCACAATCCTTACACGGTGCAGTATTCGTTTGGCATGCAGCGTCAGATAAATGCAAGCAACGTGTTTGAGATCCGTTATGTCGGAAACCTTGGCAAGGATCTTTTCCAGACCGTAAACCGAAATCCGAGCTATGCTAGCCTTTACAACGGGTTTACGCTTGCCAACTTTACGTTGGGCGGTGTTACCTCAGATCAGGTGTTCCCGAATTTCCGTGGTCTTTTGGGCGGTGCTCCTGCCCCGCAGACCTGCGTAAATGACCCTGTAACTCCGGACAATGAAGCTGCCTGTAATGGCCGCTTACTTGCCGGTCGGGGTTTGATCCGTTCGCGTACCAACACGGGACGCTCGCGATACGATTCGCTCCAGACGCGATACAATGGACGCTTCTTGGACAAGAATCTGAACTTCGGTGCGTCTTACACATTCAGTAAGGCTCTGGACAATGCTTCTGAGATCTTCTCGTTCGGTGAGAACGCTGTCGCTCAGAATCCTTTTGATATCGATGGCGGCGAGTATGGCACGTCCGGTTTTGACCGACCGCATGCTTTCTCGATGAATTTCATTTACGACGTCCCGCTTTATCGTGATCAGCAGGGCTTTGCGGGCAAGATGCTCGGCGGCTGGCAGATCAATGGAACGTACAATCTTGCATCTGGACGTAACTATACGCCAGAGCAGTTCCGCAATTCGCAGGTGTTTGCCAATTCGTACATTGATGGAGCATTTGCAAATACCTTCATTGGACTCGATAACCTGCGTCCATTCGTTGGAAATATCAATGCCGACCCCACGCGTGTAGGTATCACCAATCTGGATGCTCGCCTGATGGGGCTTCTTGGTCCGACGACTGCTCTTAGCTCGACGGGGTTCTATCTGCTGAATGATCTCAACAGGATCGTCGCCGGTAGCCGCGTACTGACGCCGGTCACGGCTAATGACGTACGGTTCATTTACAACGGCCCCGGAGCGGCCCGCCAATTCGGTACTCCGTTTGGCACCGCCGGGCGCAACAGCGTCAAGGGTATTAAACTCAATCAGATGAATATGGGACTCTTCAAGACGACCAGCGTCACTGAAAGGATCCGTGTCCAATTCAGAGCTGAGGCCTTTAACGTTCTCAACACTCCGACCTCTGGTTTCGGCGTCGCAGCGGGAGCTTCGATCCCTGACCTAATCTCAGAGAATGCTGGGGTCACCTATGGCAATCCGTTCGAGACCGCGTTGAGCAGCCGCAGACTACAGTTTGGCCTGCGCATCTTGTTCTAAATTTCGTCGATCTTAGCGACCTTCGAGGGGCCTGTTGGCCCCTCTTTTTTGTTGTTGTTTTGACTCGCCTAAATCCGAGAAAATGAAGAAAAGTCACAAAAATTGTATTAATTTTGAGAAAGGTAATCTATTGATGTTTCTGATTGGGTTGACAGTTGTATTAATAC
>JBEBGA010000677.1:0-1057 GCA_040081695.1 Pyrinomonadaceae bacterium | reverse complement strand
CGCGACCAATCGGACAGAAGAAAGCAGATCGATAAAGCGATGTCATCTGTGGTCGCGATGCGATTTAGCGGGATCGAATCGAGTACGCTCTGATGATACGCCGCGTCCTCAAAGACCGGCCGCACCATCGCCGTCTCGATCCAGCCCGGAGCGACGGCGTTTACGCGGATCTTTGGGGCGAGTTCGGTTGCGAGAGCTTTGGTAAATGAAATCTGTCCGCCTTTTGAGGCTGAATAATTAGAGTAATTTGCCTCGCCACGCTGCCCCGAAGTCGAAGAAACCATCACGATCGATCCCGAAGCCTGTTTCTTCATCGCCGGCACGCACGCCTTTGTCATCGCCCACGCTGATTTGAGATTTGTATTGATGACCTTGTTCCAAAGCTCCTCGGACATGTCCTCGATCGGCGCTCCATCCCAAACGCCGGCGTTGCAGACAAGATAGTCGATGCGGCCAAAGCGTTCGAGAGCGACTTTTACGATCTGCTGGGCACCGGAAAATTCTGAGACATCGGCCGCGACCGCTACTGCCCCTACGCCCTTATTCTTGCAAGCCTCAACCGTCTCGATCGCCTCGGCCTCGTTGCTCAAATAATTGACAACAACATCCGCACCGCCCTCCGCCAAACGCAAAGCCGTCGCCCGCCCGACTCCACGCGAAGCCCCCGTTATCACCGCCGTCTTTCCGGCAAAAAGGTTGCCCGGCAACCCGATCTGAACTGCATTCTCACTCATTTACTTAATTTTTAACGCAAAGACGCCAAGAGGCAAAGACGCAAAGTAAATTTGTTTTCCCTTCGCGTCTTAGCACCTTTGCGACTTTGCGTTAAAATCTTCCCAATGAACGACACTAACCTCCTCGGAGACCAACCCATCGCCTGGACGCCCACGCCCGACGTCATCGAACGCGCGCAGCTGACCAAGTTCATGCAACAAGTCGGCGTCTCGACATGGGATGAGCTTTACGCGTATTCGATAAACAATGTCGAGAAATTTACCGAAGAGGTCCTGAAGTTCCTCGACATCAAATTCGACCCGCCATACGAAAAGCTGCTCGA
>JBEBGA010000676.1:0-1059 GCA_040081695.1 Pyrinomonadaceae bacterium | reverse complement strand
CCATAAGGCTGCGCGGAGCCATCGAGCTTTGAGTAAAAACCGAGCACCTTCTGGCCTGAGCCATCCATCCAGGGCGTCTTGTTTTCTTTCAGCGCGGCTTCATAAACCGCGATACCCGCATTGACGCCCTGGTCGTTGCCGGCGTATTGCAGCATCAGCGGTGCAAAGATCTTCGGCACGTCGGCAGCGCCGGCTTGGCGTCCGTAGAATGCGACACCGGCGTTAAGGTCTTTGCCGAGGCGAACTGCCAGTTGATTGACCATTCCGCCGCCGAAGCAGAAACCGACCGCACCTAATTTACCCTTACTGTCTTTGCGGGTTTTGAGCCAGAGGGCTGCTGCGACAAAATCCTCGGTCATCTTCTTGCCGTCAACCGTCCGAAAAGCCGCTGCACCCTTTTGGTCATCGCCCGGATAACCGCCGACGGAGGTCAATCCGTCGGGAGCGAATGCCATGTAACCGGCCTTTGCTAAACGCCGTGCCACGTCCTCGATATATGGATTGAGTCCGCGATTTTCGTGAATGACGAGCACGACCGGAAATTTCTTGCCTTTAGCGGGACGTGCCAGATAACCCTTGATCGAGCCGTTGCCTTGGGGCGATGGCACGGTCTCGTAACCGGTCTTAAGCTCCGGGTCGTCCTTAGGCACTGTCTGCGCCCAGGCATAGTTTGGGGTCAGGCTCTCAAAGATAGCCGCGACCGTCAGTCCGCCGATGGCAAACCTGGCCGCACCACTCAAAAACGACCGGCGGTCAATGTCGCCGTGCTGATACTCGTGAAAGAGATCCAATAACTCCTGGGGGTAATCTTCTGCGGTTTTACGTTCCATAATTTCTCCTTTTTAGAAAATAATACCTGACGACGTTAAGATTTTCAAAGTTTATCTCACAATCAAGGAATCGGAACATAATCGGATCAGTTGAAAGAGCAGTAGTTTAAGACTCAAACCGGACACAGCGCGTCAACAAAAGGGGTTCTATTGAACAAAATTTGCTCAAAACGAATTGGGTAACAGTATCGGACCCTTTTTGAGAACGTCCAAATGATTTATTATTCGG
>JBEBGA010000675.1:0-1063 GCA_040081695.1 Pyrinomonadaceae bacterium | reverse complement strand
GTCGGAAGCAATCTGGCAAGTGTCAGGCGTTGGCCGGAGTCGCTTAGCCCGCTCCAATCCTCGGGCTGACGGAATATCTCTTTGCCGCCTTTTGTAAGGATGTATTCAACATCAACGGCCGGACGCAATGTTGTCTGGTCGATCCCGGCATTGTATACCTGAAGGTAAACACCGACTTCCTGGCCCTGCCTATAGCTGGCGGCGATGTTGGGAATTACCTTTGCTCCGCCAATGACGAACATCCCGCCCACGTCGCGTTCGTTAGTGGAGCGAAGTTTTGATGCCAGCACCATGGTTGACGTCGAAAGCTTTTTGTCGTCGTATCTTGGGACGGTAAAGCCCTGGTTGACGATCCCGCGGTTACCCGTTACTACATCGCGGACGACAACGTCCACTTTATAGGTACCAGGCGTAAGCGCGATCGCTTTTTGGTAGATAGACTTTCTATCCTTCATCTCGGCAAGCTCGGCCGAGGTTGCATTGGTTGTTACCGAATCTTCAAAAATTCCCGAACGTTTACCCGAAACGGCAGTTATGCGGCCGAAAATGTTAATTTTTGCCGTTTCCAACCCGCCAAGTTTCTCGAACGAAAGCTCTTTATTGTCGGTCTGGACAGTAAAGGTGGCGATCACGCGATCGTCCGACTGCCGGAAGAAGTCGATACGCATGTCGAACTGAAGCGGGTCTTTATCAAACAAGACGCCCGAATCGCCGCCCGCAATACCTTGCAGGTCGCTGAATTTAACCTGCGGAGGACGTTGTAAACCAACCAGGATCTCCATGCGGCGGAACGGCGAATCCTGTTCTCGCTGATAGGTATTCATGCCATTACCGATACCGGATATTCGGTCGCCTTTTTCCGACAAGCCAAGTTGTTCTGCGGTTGTCATACCTGCGCCCGGAACCATCAGCAATGCGTCCTTTTCATTCGCGTTTCGCGCAATTCGATATTCTCCTGAGCCCGTTGGGTCAACAAACTCGATCTCAATACCGTCTCCGACGTTGTCAAGATGTCGGTAAAACGGCAAAATGCTCATTAGCATACGCGATACGCTCGTAATAC
>JBEBGA010000263.1:0-4485 GCA_040081695.1 Pyrinomonadaceae bacterium | reverse complement strand
GTGCTCATAATGACCGCCGACCACGGCAACGATCCGACAAAAGAGGGAAGTGACCACACGCGCGAATACGTCCCGCTGCTCGTTTACGGCAAAACGGCCGCTCAAGGCGTCGCCCTCGGCACACGTCAGTCGCTATCCGACATCGGCCAGACCATCGCGGAGAATTTCGGATTGAAGATCGCCGACGGCAATAGTTTTTTGGACGATGTTGCCGCCTGACGAGTAGCTGCGGTGCCGTAGTACCTAACCTTTCTGTTGTTCCAGAAACTTGGATCGCGGGGGCGGGGAGGGTTTTGGCGGGCGTTTTCGATCTGGCGGGCACGTAAGCGTAGCTCTTCTTCGTGCTGGCGGCGGCGCTCTTCGCCGGTGGCGGGCGGCTTGCCTCGCTCGCCCCAGTAATATTTTAGGGTGACGAACAGCAACGCCCCGCTCCCGATAAGCGTGAGCAACAAAACCACAACAATTACCCCGACAAAGCTCGACATATCCTCACCAATATTAACGATGATAACATCCGCAAAGCTCCGACGGGCCGCGGCGATTTTGAAATACGGCGGATTGGTTTAGAATCACAAGGAACAGTTAACAGTGAATAGTGAACAGTGGAGGGATATGAAAGCTAAGTTTGTTTGTCTGTGTGTGGTTTTGTCGATATTGGCCCAGATGGCGGCCGGGCAGAAAGATCAGCTTGCGGCGTACAACGATCCGCCGTCGCAACTGCGTGGTGTTATCGAGCGGTTTGATTCGGATGTTGGGATACTAAATCGCTTTTATTCGGCGGGCACATCGGCGAAGCGGTCGGCGAGATTCAAACAGCTTTATGCCGACGGGCTGACAACGCTCGCCGGCCTGAACTTTGACGCGCTCAATCACGACGAGCAGGTCGACTATGTTCTGTTTCGCAATTACCTCGACCACGAACAGAAGGAGCTTGGCCGATACGATTCCCAGCTTGCTGAGATGGCATCGCTGATGCCTTTTGCGGCGACGATCAGCGACCTCGAGGATACGCGACGGCAACTAACGCCAATTGATGCGGCGAAGACGGCGGCGTTGCTCAACGACCTTGCGAAACGTATTGCCGCCGTGCAGCGGTCGTTCGAGCAAAAAGAAATACCCAGCCCAAAACGCACAGTCGCCAATCGTGCCGCACGTACCGTCGGCGATCTGCGGCTTGTGCTGCGGCGTTGGTACACGTATTACAACGTGTACGATCCGACATTCACCTGGTGGTGCGAATCGCCGTACAAGGCGGCGGACGATGCGATTGGTAAGTATCAGGCGTTTATTACTTCGCGGCTTGTCGGGATCGCGGCGGACGACCGCACAACCATTATCGGTGACCCGATCGGTAGGGAAGCTTTGATACAGGAACTTGAGTTCGAGATGATCCCGTACACGCCTGAGGAGCTGGTCGAGATCGCGAATAAGGAATTTGAGTGGTGCATCACCGAGTTTAAGAAAGCTTCGCGTGAGATGGGCTATGGAGACGATTATATGAAGGCCATCGAGGCCGTCAAGCAGAAATACGTCGAGCCCGGCAAGCAGCCCGAACTGATCAAAAAGCTTGCGTACGAGGCCATCGAATACATGGAAAAGAACGACCTCGTCACCGTGCCAAAGATCGCCCGCGACGGCTGGCGGATGGAGATGATGACGCCCGAACGGCAGCTAGTCGCACCGTTTTTTCTTGGAGGCGAGACGATACTCGTTTCGTATCCGACCGATGGCATGACGCACGAGCAAAAAATGATGTCGATGCGTGGGAACAACCCGCATTTTGCCCGTGCCGTGACCCATCACGAACTGATTCCCGGACATCATCTGCAAGGATTTATGGCACAGCGGCATCGAGCGTATCGAGGCGATTTTCGCACGCCTTTTAACACCGAAGGCTGGGCGTTGTACTGGGAATTCCTGCTGTGGGATCGCGGGTTTAACAAGACTCCCGAGGACAAGGTCGGAGCTTTGTTTTGGCGTTCGCACCGCGCGGCACGCATCATCTTTAGCCTAAACTTTCACCTCGGCAATTGGACGCCGGAGCAATGTGTCGATCTGCTCGTCAACAAGGTCGGCCACGAACGCGACAACGCCCTGGCCGAGGTCCGCCGCTCTTTCTCCGGCGATTACGGTCCGCTCTACCAAATGGCGTACATGATGGGCGGGCTGCAATTTCACCAGATGCACCGCGACTTGGTCGATTCGAAAAAGATGACGGACAGGCAGTTTCATGATGGCATCCTTAAAGAAGGGCCGATCCCTGTCGAGTTGGTCCGTGCGGCTTTGACCAAGCAGAAACTAACGCGGGACTACAAGGCGAACTGGCGGTATTATCCGCTTGGGAAATAAGATTTTTTTGCCCGCGAATAATGCGAATAAGATTTAGAATTTCTATTCGTCCTGATTCGCGTTATTCGCGGGCAAAAATTCTTACGAGAAACTTTAAGTGCTTTTACCACGTTTAATGCTCCAACTTATGAAACGAAATTATCTGAAACAATCCGGTGTTTTAGCGGCGATCTTAGTTGTCGTTAATGTTTTTACCTTTGCTCAGTCGGGCGGCAAGTCGGCGATCAGCGAGATAAATGTTCGTGCTGAGATGAACTTTCTCGCGAGCGACGCCATGCAGGGTCGCGGAAGTGGAACTTTGTTTGAGCGGATTGCCGCCGAATATATCGGCTCGCAGTTTATGCAGTTTGGTTTGGAACCCGCGGGTGAGATCGGGCCGGACGGAAAGCCAACATATGTTCAGACAGTGACATATAAAAACCGGCGAACGGGTGCTGACGGCAAAACGTGGAACGCAGCGGGAAAGATCACTGGAACCGATAAGACTTTGGGGTCTGAAGTGATCGTGTTGAGTTCGCATCTGGATCATGTCGGAGTGCGTGATAGCGCCCCCGGCGATGACAAGATATTTAACGGGGCGGACGACGACGCGTCGGGAACGGTGGCGGTGATGGAACTTGCCCGCGTGCTTGCCAGCGGCAAAAAGCCAAAGCGCACGATCTATTTTGTCTGCTTTGGCTCCGAAGAGGTTGGCGGTTACGGGTCGCGTTACTTTGCCGAAAACCTGCCGTTTGCAAAGGACAAGTTTATTGCGAATCTTCAGTTTGAGATGATCGGACGGCCGGATGCCAAAGTTAACCCCGAGGAACTTTGGCTGACGGGATATGAACGCTCAAATCTGGGGCCGGAGTTGGCAAAACGTGGAGCAAAATTAGTTCAAGATCCTCATCCGACCCAAAATTTCTTTATGCGGTCGGATAACATTCAATTTGCCAGGATGGGCATTATTGCCCACACGGTATCGAGCTTTGGTCTGCACACCGATTATCACAAAGCGAGCGACGAGATAAAGACTATCGACTTTCGCCACATGACGCGGGCGATCAACTCGATGGTAAAGCCGGTACAGTGGCTGATAAATGCGTCGTTCAAACCCACATGGAACGAAGGCAAAAAGCCTTAGCGTGCCAACCTATGGCCAAATAGCGAAACGGGGATGAACATCAACAGGCCGATAATGATAAACCAGATCGGTTGGCCCGGCAGCAGAAAGATATTGCCGATCATCCCCAGTGTTAAAATTATGCCGATGATAACGGGCAAAGTGAGACCATTTGACACTTGTCGCCCCATCTTGGTGACGATAAACCCGCCCGCGAATGAGGCGATAAAGTAGCCGATCAGGACGATCACATAACCGAGCGGCGGTACGTTTGCCATAAAATCGCGGAGCCTCACGGAATCTTCCATAATCTCGGCGCTTGGCGGCATAACGACGAGCGAATTGATCATTTCGACGATCATTATGATCCCGAAACTGACTATCAAAGCGACCACGACGGCCAGTATCTTGCGTCCCATTTTTGTCTCCTCAGGTTGTGCTGTTTTTTGCGAAACGAACGCTCAATTTTTATACCGTTGCTACCAGTAAGTCAAGCATTCGTAGATAGCGAAAAAATCGGGAACAAAGATTTGATTGCGGTGTCTAATTAACTGAAGTACTATTCTCAAAACTAAGATTATCGGAGGGAACCCATGAAAAGGTCTTTGATCTCAGTATCGGCCGCGATCATTTTTACGGCAGCGTCTTTTGTTACATCAGCCATTGCCCAGGACGGCACAAAAGTCATTAACGGCGGCATAGTAAACGGCAGAGCGGTCAGTATGCCTAAACCCATCTATCCCGACGCCACAAAAGCCGCAGGGATCGGCGGGGTAATTGGTGTGAATGTCATTATCGACGAAGCGGGCACCGTTATCTTTGCCGAGGCCGATCTCAATGATCTGCGCGAACGCCGTGATGTGGATGGCACAAAACTCGATCCGTTACCTGCCGATCCGTCATTGCGGGCTGCGGCCGAAGTAGCTGCGAGAAAAGCTCGATTTTCTCCGACGATGCTCGGCGGCCAAGCCACGCAGGTCAAAGGAAAGATCGTGTATAACTTTGTGAGCGGCTCGGATGGCGTATCGACAACA
>JBEBGA010000674.1:0-1064 GCA_040081695.1 Pyrinomonadaceae bacterium | reverse complement strand
TCATTTACAAAGAGGTCAATAGCAATATCGAGCGCGAGTCGGAGCAATTCGAGCCGACCGATCCGGTTTGCCGTGCGGAAAAGATCTTCGGTTACGGCCAGGCATGGACGCTCAGGCTTTCTGAATCGACAGCGACTTCGGGCAGCGGCTCGTGTGAGAACGTTAGATTTAAGTTTACGAACGGCCACAGCACCGATGTAAGGATCGAGAATGTTCAGTATTTTATGGGCGGACGGTGGCGGACGGAGACGATCTCAAGCAATGGCGGCGTGATCTCTGACGCGGCTAGCGAGCGTCGAGCCTCCTGCGGACCGGGGGAAACATGTCAGACGGTTGATGTTCAAACGGTCTTTGATGATCCGAATCGCAACCGGCCGAGTAATATGTTCGATCTCGGCGGAGCGGTCGTTGCGGCTACCAATAACTCGGGTGTGACGAACGCTGGTTCCGGGTCGAACCTGGGTGATGCTGACGGAGCGGATATCACGCAGATCAAGTTTGGTTATAAGAATCGTGAAACCCAGAACTTGTACGGGGTGAACCAGCGATGGTCCGCAATGAAGAATAGCCAGATCTTTCGGCCGACGAGCCCTAGGTGCAGCGACGGACGCGTGTACGGCGAAGGACAGGGCTGGACGCTCGGCGGAGCCGGAGGACAAAATACGAATAATGGAACTCAAGCAACGCCGACCCTAACGCAGGGGACAAATCCGGCAGAAGCTCAAGGAGCGGGTTTAAGGAATGCGGGTACGATTCCGGCTGCGACGACTAACGGCGGCAGACGCGGTAACGGCCAGCAGACGGGAACCGACCCGACTGGAGGCGGTAATGATTCCGCATCGCCGAACGGCGGAGGCCGTAGAAAGAAGGGAACCAAGAACTCGAACGACCCAAATGTCGACGTGGTCGAGAATCCAACGAACAAGCCGGCCCAAAAGAAACGAAAGGGCCAAAAGGAGAAAGGCACGGCAACTCCCCCAGCCGAAGCAAAACCTGCGTCAAATACTGAGCCAGCGGAATCCACTGTCGAACCAAAAGCAAAACGTCGCAAGAAGCCTTAGGAA
>JBEBGA010000673.1:0-1065 GCA_040081695.1 Pyrinomonadaceae bacterium | reverse complement strand
CCACATTGGACGAGGCCATCAAGATCGAAAATGCTAATCCGTATGGCAATGCAGCCGCGGTATTTACCCAGAGCGGCGGGCTTGCCAGATATGTGATGGAGCACGCGAGTGCCGGTATGATCGGCGTTAACATCGGCGTGCCCGTTCCACGTGAGCCATTTTCATTTGGCGGGTGGAACGATTCGCGATTTGGCGCAAACGACATCACGGGCAAAAGCTCGATCGGATTTTGGACGAAATTAAAGAAAACGACGACCAAATGGAATCCCGAAGCCGGCGTCAATTGGATGAGTTAGGACGATATATAAATGAAGCAGAAAATCAAGATAATTACCATTTTATTGAGCGTTCCGTTCGTAGTAATGCTCGTTTTGAAAACACAAACGGCGACTGCACAAACCAAGGTCGAGACTGCAGGACAAAAATATAAAAGCATAAAGGTCTTGAACGATATGCCTGCCGATCAGATGGGCAAGGTCATGAATATGATGTCGGCGTCACTCGGGGTCAACTGTGCATTTTGTCATGCGTCTAATGACGGCGACTATGAGAAAGAGGGCTTTGAGCACAAGGACATGGCCCGCAAGATGATGACGATGATGTTTGACCTGAACAAGGTCAACTTTAACGGGCGGCCTGAGATCAACTGCAACACTTGTCACAACGGCAAATCGCACCCGCAGCCGAGTTTTCCGTTGACGGCGGCAAAACCTGCCGAAGAGCGACCAAAACAGCCGGAAAAGAAACCGACCGTTGAGGAAATACTTGCAAAATACGAAGCCGCGATGGGCGGCGCTGCAAATATAGCCAAGGTGACTTCACGCGAGATCAAAGCGACCCGCGTCGAGCCTGACGGAAAAACGACCGAGCCAGAAGTGATCTTTCAGAAGGGCAGAAAGCTGGTCGCGAATACGATCTATGGTAAATACGTCGTCAGCGAAGTGTTTGACGGCAAGGCTGCCTGGAAACTTGGCGATGGCAGCCCGATCGAGCTGAAACCGGACGAAATGGAACAGATCCGCCGCGAAGCGCAGCTGTTAGCCAATGCGGATCTCAAGCCGATCT
>JBEBGA010000672.1:0-1068 GCA_040081695.1 Pyrinomonadaceae bacterium | reverse complement strand
CGATCAGTGGTTTTCCGGCAATATCCAGCAACATCTTGCCGGGCAGACGAGTAGACGCATACCTCGCGGGAATGATCGCTACTACATTTTGTGTTGGAATTTCCCCGTTTAGCTCCACGGGATTTTAGGTTATCTCTGTTTCGGCAAAAGAGCAAGACCGCAAAGACGAACTTGGAAGTCAACCGCCATTTGGCTACACTCTTCTGACATGCAAACGGACGAAAAAGAAGAATATTATTCCCGCCTACCATATCCTACCGAACCCGAACAAAGCGAGGCCGAACCGTCGCCAAACAATCCGCCGTGGAATTCGGGCGAGGCATTCGGAGCCTGGCTGTTCAGCGTTCTGTGCATCCTGATCATCCCGGGCATACTTTTGCTGCCATACCTGCTTCTACGGGAAACCCCGATAACCGATGCGGCGGAGATCGCCAGATTCGCTACGTCGGATGTAACCGCGATCGTAATACAAATGCTCGCGATACTTCCGGCCCATCTTTTGACGATCGGCGTTGCGTGGCTAGTCGTGACGCGGCGAAAGTTTGATTTCCGCAAGATGCTGGGCTGGGAAACCGGCGGCTTCCGGTGGTGGCATTATCTTATTATCCTAGGGCTCTTTTTCGTCGCGTCTGCTGTCGTCGGCAACTTTTTCCCCGAGCAGGATAACGAGCTTCTGCGTATTTTGCGCAGTTCGCGTGCGGCCGTTTTCGCGGTTGCATTTGTCGCGACCGTCACCGCTCCGTTTGCCGAAGAGTTGATCTATCGCGGCGTCCTCTATTCAGCTTTTCAGCGAACATTTGGAACGGCGACGGGCTTTGTCCTGGTCACTGCTCTTTTTGCACTGGTGCACGTGCCGCAGTATTGGCCGAGTTTCTCAACTATACTTCTGCTCACTTTGCTCAGCGTGATCCTGACCTCGGTGCGAGCCTATTCTGGCAATCTCTGGCCGTGCATCGTGCTGCACACGATTTTCAATGCGCTTCAGTCATTCTTACTTATCATCGAGCCGTACGTCACTATGCCCGCGACGCCCGAGCAGGCTCCTGCATTTTTCGGCTTCTAGAAAAT
>JBEBGA010000671.1:0-1072 GCA_040081695.1 Pyrinomonadaceae bacterium | reverse complement strand
GCAAAGATAAATTGAGTTCTTATGCCGCCGTTGACGCTTTGAAAAAAGAAGTTGTCGAAAGCTACCCCGAAGAAGATGCGGAAAAACGTTCAATGGCCGGGAAAGTGTTCGGCTATTTGAAAGAAAAAATCTTTCGGGAAGATATGCTCAGCAAACGCCGTCGCCCCGATGGTCGAAAATTCAGCGAAATTCGTCCGATTTCGTGCGAAGTTGGGTGGTTGCCGCGCGTCCACGGTTCAGCACTTTTTACCCGTGGAGAAACTCAAGCCATTGTCACCTCAACGCTGGGCACCAAAGACGATGAACAATTTACCGACGATTTGGAAAAAGGCGAGGTCAAAAAACGCTTTTTGCTCCATTACAATTTCCCGCCGTTTTCGGTCGGAGAGGTTGGACGGATCGGCTTTACCAGCCGCCGCGAAATCGGTCACGGCAATTTAGCCCGCCGCGCTCTGGAAGCGATTCTGCCGAGCGAAGCCGATTTTCCATATACTATCCGCATCGTCTCGGACATTACCGAATCAAACGGTTCGAGTTCGATGGCCTCGGTTTGCGGAGGCTGTCTGAGTTTGATGGATGCCGGCGTGCCGATCAAGAAAACCGTGGCCGGAGTGGCCATGGGATTGGTCATGGAAGGAAATCGTTATGCGATTTTGTCCGACATTGCCGGAGCCGAAGACCATTACGGCGATATGGATTTCAAAGTGACGGGAACTGCCGACGGGATTACCGCGTTGCAGATGGACATCAAGATCGGCGGGATCAACGCCATGATTTTGTCCGAAGCTCTCGAACAAGCGAAAAAAGGTCGTCTTCATATCCTCGGAATTATGGAAAAAGCCATCGCCACCCCGCGCGAAGAGCTTTCGATTTATGCACCGCGCATTATCACTATCAATATTCATCCCGATAAAATCCGTGAAGTGATCGGACCGGGCGGTAAAATGATTCGCTCGATTACCGAAGAAACCGGCGCGAAAATTGATATTTCTGATGATGGAACGATCAATATTGCGACTGCTGACGGAGAAGCCGCGCAAACAGCGGTGGAACGCATCCGGGCCATTACGGC
>JBEBGA010000670.1:0-1073 GCA_040081695.1 Pyrinomonadaceae bacterium | reverse complement strand
CCGGCATCAATCGTAAACCAACTTTAGGACTATCCCTAAAGTGTAAACTTATAGGAGGACTAACCATCTAAAAGTGTCAACTTTTTTCAGGACGAGTCAGTCGTCGACCGGAACAGCAATGTCCGTGATAGAATTGCGTGACCAGACTGCCAAACTTTTAGGAGAGGTATATGAAGATAGTTGGCCTATTCCTGACCGCCCTCGTCGCGATCGAGCATATCGGCATTCTGGTGCTTGAGATGTTCTTCTGGGATCACCCGTTTGGCCGCCGGGTTTTCGGCATGACGCCCGAACTCTCGCCCGCCTCAGCCGTCCTCGCGTCGAATCAGGGGCTGTACAATGGCTTCCTCACGGCCGGGCTGATCTGGGGTTTGATGAGTGGACGACGCGAGATCAAATTGTTTTTCCTGACTTGCGTGGTCATCGCGGGCATCTTTGGGGGATTGACGGCGAAAACCTCTATCCTGTTAACGCAAGGCTTGCCCGCGTTGATCGCACTTATTTTTGTCCTGCTATCGGAAAGCCGAACTTCGATAGATCACGGTTCGTAATAGCAACAAATGGCAGACGATCTATATTGTCCGAGATGCAGTAATCGATTCAGCGACGGCACCAGCTACTGCCGCCACTGCGGCCTTTCGCTCGACGGCGTGACCAAGATCGTAAACGGCGATGCCGAAAACGCACCTGAGGTAGTTACGCGACCGAACTTTAAGCTGTTTCGACTCGGCATTGGACTATTCATCCTCGGCCTCGTTATAGGCCTGATCAATGGGGCTCTACGTGATTTTGGACTCTACCCTGATGCGTACGGAAAGATGCTCTTTATGGTCATCGTCGCCGCTGGAATGCTGATGCTGGGAGCCGGATTTTTGTTTCCGACCAAGAGGTATACGAAGCAAAAGGCGTCGGAGGCCAGCGAGCCTGCCGTCAAACTCGACACAGCTCCACTAGCCGGACAGCTAGGGGCTGCCCGGGTAGACGGCGATGCGCAGGGCGCCGGTGGGTGCGAGGGCTTGGCGCAGCTCGGGTGCGGCTGTCGATTCGGGTGCCGCGGGGATGGGCGCAGGGGC
>JBEBGA010000669.1:0-1074 GCA_040081695.1 Pyrinomonadaceae bacterium | reverse complement strand
TCTCGTCGCGCCACTCGGTGCCCGTCCACATGCTCCCGCCCGCCACGGCGCCGCAGTCTGATCGCGCGATCGCGCTGCTGCGTCTGCTCGGTCAGCAGCCGCGTTACCTGATAGTGGGAAAATACCGAAATAAACGCAACCGGGATAAGCGCCGTCAGCACGAAAAGCGCGAACACCCGCCGTGCAACCTTACTCTGAAGGAACGATCCCTCGATTTTCATTCAGGCGGATTAGTAATCGGCCGCCGGGCCTATGAAACGCCCATTATTTGCCCGCACGATATCGTCCCTGCTGGCTTGGGCGGTGAGCGGCGCGACACTTTTCCCATCCGGCCCGTTACTCCACAGATCGTAATCGGTGTTGATCGGCGTCAGGTTCTTGTCCTTGCGCGAACTACCCTTGCCTTTAGCATTGTCGAGCCGGGTGTACTGATACGGGCCGTTCCATGGATCCTTCATCGTGTCCATTTTTACGTCCGCCAGCGTATCGGGATACGCATACCGGTTTTCGAGGGCAAATGCATCCACTGTGGTCTGGATGTACGTAATGTCCTTTACAGCCTGATGCCGTTTCAACTTCTCTTTGTGATCAGAGTACATAGGAAAGGCAATAGCCGCCAGCACCGCCATAATTGCCATCGAAATCAGCAACTCGGTGAGGGTAAAACCACAATCGACAGGACTTCGTTTGCGCCGGTCATCAACGCCGCTGCAGGCGCCACCATCAGGGCGGCAATGCGAACCGTCGTCATGGTTCCCGCCAGATTGACGATCACAAACAACCGGTTTCTCCTCCCGGCACCGCAACATCATAAGAATCACGTTACCCCCCGAAATCGCTATCGCGTCTGGCCTTGTAACCTCACCTTTGCGGACAGCAAACCTAGGACGAACACACGATGTAGTGCTGAGCAATGCAGATGTTAACAGGCCTGAAGTATATCGACCGAATTACGTAGTTCTTTATGCTTATGCGCTGGCTCCCCGAATCAAAGGCACAACATTGCACGCCTGGTCACAGGAACTTGTCATATAAAAAACATAACTATTTGTTTTTATTGGTTTTTTTAAAAAA
>JBEBGA010000262.1:0-4524 GCA_040081695.1 Pyrinomonadaceae bacterium | reverse complement strand
GCGTTTGAGTTGCGTAAATGATCTTGGGTGAGACGCCTAGCTAGTCTTGGGTCGTAAGAAAAGCGAGACAACAAAAAGTATCAAAAGCGTAAATGTCGTGGCGGCGGAGATGAGGCAGAATTGGCAAAATGCTCCGATCAGTGCCGCCTGGACGTAGATCAACCAGCCTGAAAAAGCCGCCATCATAACGACCTGTGCGCCGAAAGGTTTCCACATCCGTTGGTCGCCAAACGCCGTGAGTGTAGCCAGTGCGAACGCGACAAAATACGCCGCCGCACCAAATGCGGCCAATGGGATATCAGAGACGGAACCTGTCGGAGCAAGCGTTTCGGGCCTAAACCAATTGACGATCCCGCCGAGCGTGGCAAACGGACTGGTCAGCACCATTTCGCAGTCAAACGCCGCTCCGCAGGGAACGGGTTCGGCGTTGTAATGATGGGCGGTGAGATAGACGGCATCGGCGAGTCCCGCCAAAGCAACGACCGCCGCAGCTAAAGGTAGCTTAGCGATCGTGCGTTTGACTGGTGCCGTTACCTCTTCGGTCACTATTTGTTTGTATTGCCGGTATTTGCCGGAGCAGCGGGAGCAGCGGGAGCCGTCTGATTTTGCGGAGCAGCCTTAGCCAGTTCGGCGTCGATCAACTGTTTAAGTCCGGCGACGGTCATCTGTTGGAATGGCACATCAATGCCGTTGATATACAGCGTCGGCGTCGAATTTACCCCGATCGCTTTGGCTCGCCGCATGTCCTCATCAACACGCGATTTGGCGGCGATGCCGGCCATATCGTTTTCCCATTTTGCAACGTCGAGGCCGATCTTTTGGGCGTAATCTTTCCAAGTCGTGCGGTAATTTGGGTCGGCGGTCCACGCCTTTTGATTGGCAAAGAGCAGGTTTTGCAGTTCCCAAAACTTATTCGGGTTCTGCATACCGGCGGCCTCGCACGCGACAGCGGCGTTATACGATTTGTCATGGGCCGGGATCGCGAGCGGTAGATTGCGGAAAATAAACCGGATGCGGCTGCCGTATGTCGATTTGATCTCGTTCATGATCGGGTGAACGGCACCGCACTGCGGGCACTGAAAATCGGCAAATTCCTCTAGGGTCACGAGCGCCGTCGGCGAACCCTGCTGATTTGGCGGAGTCGCACCTTGCGGAGCGTTTGCCGGGATGGTCGTCTGTCTACCGGTGGTTGCGGTATTAGTCTTGTTGGCGGTGCTTGTGTTCGTATTGGTCGCCGTCTTTGGCGAACTCAACAGATACCAGCCCGCAAGCAGCGCCGCGACCAAAACCACACCGATGATCAGTATCGGAGTATTGCTTTTCTTTTCAGCTACGTTATTTGTATTGTTCATTGATCAAAGTTTATTACGATAAACGGCCCCACACGGCCATGTATCTAAAGCCCATATTTTAACAATCTTTATTTTACCCGTTAAGCCGTTTTCTTCAAGCATCGCGCAATAAAAGAGCCGTGAGCATGACGTTCGCGGCCTTTATCAATTCCAAACACTTGTGCGATCACCTCGGCGAAGACGCCGGTAAATTTATTTCGTTGGGGATGTAGTCTATACTCGACGAATGACTGACGACTGTCAGAAGGGATGGGATTACACAATGAAAAAACTTATCTTCTTTGCGCTTATAGTTCTGATGTTCACATCGTCAAAAGCTCTCGCTACTGCCCAATATCCTGACAAAATAGTCTATAACGGAATTACTTACTCTCTATATTCCAATCCGATGGAGGCGTACTTTGAAAAGAATCCTGGAAAGAAGCCGAAAGGTGAGGTTGGTTCCTCAGCACTTTGGCGGGGCTATGTTGCCACTTTTGAGATCGTCAATGGTTCGGTTCATCTGAAGGATATCGAAATTCGAGTGAGAGAAGACAAATCGAAATCCATAACTGGGTTTAAGTCTGTCCTTGAAGAAGTTGTCGAACCGGGAAAGACTTTAAAGATCGATTGGTTTTCAGGTATTTTAGTCCTTCCCGAAGGTAAACTCATAAATTACGTTCACATGGGTTACGAATCAACATATGAGAAATACATATTGCTGGCGGTAGAGAAAAGCAACTTTACATCAGAAAGGCGTTTTGATGATAAGGAGTACGAAGTGTTTAAGCAAAAACAGTTCGAAGAATTTAAGAAGACTCCAGCGTACAAAAAAGCGATTGATGAAATCACAAAACAAGGCAATTTCGATCCGAAATTCGCCGATGACTTTCTGAAAGGCTTCATTACTTCATACACGTCAAAATTTCTTGTTAACTAATTAGTCGTAAATGCGTCGTCGTCAATGCAATCACGATGTCGAATTTTGGTTTGTTCCGAGAAATACTTTGAAATGAAAGAGGCCGCTTTCGCGGCCTTTTCTTTACTGCTTACTGCCTACCGCCACTGCCTACGGACTGACGACGGTGGTGGCGGCGTTGGAGACTTCGCCGTAGTCGGCGTTGTTTTTTCGGAGTTGGACGCGGACTTGTAATTGCATCGGCTGGCCGGGCGTGGTCGATGTGACCAAGAAAACAATAAAATTGTATTGTTTTGGCAAAAAAGTGCGCAATTTTGGAGCAAAATGATATAAAACATTCGTAAAATTGCGCAACATCACGGTAAAATGTTCGCGTTTCTACACAAAACTGCGCAATTTCCCCGCAAATCGTTCACATTTTTTCAAAATTTTGCGCAATTTAGTAGCAAAATGCGCTGGTTTTCGAAAAATTGCGAAATTTGTTTGCCGGTTTGGCATCCGTACTTTTCCTCAGGTTCCTCATTATTCCGCTATTCACAGGCTTTTGTCTCCTTCTTTTCAATTTTCAAAAAAACTTCCACACAAGAAGAAAGTGCTTGCATTTAATTTGGAATGAGAGTTTAATGTTGGAAATAAATATTGCGAGCCGCTCCACCGGCAATATTCGACGGATCTGCTCACACGATTACTAATTAGCTATTTGTAATTGGCGTCATCCGAACTCCTGAACCGGTCTATCCCAAGATATTCCCTTTCTCCTGTTTCCCTGTCGGCAGCAACAAACAGCTTAATTTCACAAAAACCGGAAAGTAATAGGAGAAACTACCCATGTCTCTGATGTCGTCTATCGACCCCGCAAAGCGGAAAACGCTTTTCAAGGGTCTTTGCGTGTTTGCCATTGGCGCTCTCGTAGGGCTCGGCGTAATGGCCGCGAACGGCTGGTTGCCGCGAACCGACGCGGTTTCGGGTGAAAAGTTCGGATGGTTTGGCAAGAAGCTGCCAAAAAATGCGGGCAGCACGTGGAACCCGCTTGCGGCTCCGCTCCCGACGGCCACGCCACAGTTGAGCAAAGAATATATCTACGCCGGTTCGCGTCTGCTGGCGGTCGAGGATAAGAATGCTTCGGCTGTACCACCGGCAGATCTAGCGTACTGGCGTCCGTCAAACGGCACCTGGTATGTAAAGGGCGGGCCCGGTTCGACCGCGACGACATTCGCTTACGGGACATCGGGTGATATTCCTGCTCCAGGTGACTATGACGGCGACGGCAAGACTGACTTTGCAGTTTATCGTACGTCAAACAACACCTGGTATGTCACTTTTAGCTCTGACTCTTCAACCGCGACACTGAGCCAAGGCACATCGGGGGATGTTCCGGCACAGGCGGACTTTGACGGCGACGGAAAGACCGACCGGGCCGTTTGGCGAGTCTCGAACGGAAACTGGTACATCTATCAATCCTCAACATCGACGACTGTTACAAAAACGCTCGGCACAAGCGGCGATAAGGTCGCTCCCGCCGACTACGACGGCGATGGCAAGGCCGACCCGGCCGTTTGGCGGTATGGCGGCACGAGCCAATTTCACGTTCTGCAAAGCTCAAATGGATCGACCGTAACCACCAATCTCGGCTCGGCCAGCACCGATATCCCGGTCAGTGCCGACTACGACGGCGACGGCAAAGCCGATCATGCACTGCTCGGGGGCAACGTCTGGACGATTAAATCGAGCATCACCGGTTCGACCAGCACCACAACGTGGCAAACCTCCGGCGACACACCCGTCCAAAACGACTACGACGGTGACGGCAAGGTCGATATCGCTGTATGGCACGTGGATACAGGCGGCAAAAACCAACCCGGCTATTGGTACATCAAGCAAAGCAGCAACGGCTCAACCCGCACCGAACAATGGGGAAAACTTGACGACATCCCCGTCCCGGCCTATTACCGACGTTAGTGCGCGGATCAAGCGAGCACTCAAAAAAACATTAATACAGTTTACGGACAATATTGAGGACAGATGATGAAAGCGAGCAAATTATTCTTAATCCTACTCTTAGCGGCAGGTGTCGCGGTTGCGCAGCAGGGGGTCAATCCTGACCGTGGGGCAAAGGTCGGCAACGCTTATGCGATGGGCGATTTTGAGACGATCAATACGACGAACGGCAATCTGATGCTTAATTTTCCGGTCGGCTCGTTGCCCGGCGGCAGAGGTGCGATCGGCGGCGGCATTTCGCTCGTTTACAACAGCAAGCTGTACGACATGCGTACT
>JBEBGA010000261.1:0-4524 GCA_040081695.1 Pyrinomonadaceae bacterium | reverse complement strand
GTCGAACCGGAATGCGTCGCTGCCACTTTTTGAAACGCAAGGTCGTCGTAGTGTTCGGGTTTGACCTTTGACGAGGCCTTTATTTCATAGATATCAACAACTCCCGTCGCTTTGTCGGTGACAACAATGTCGCTGCGTGCCACCAACTTTTCGGTTTGAAATGTTCGCTGAAAATCCACCGTGTGTGCGTCAGTTTCGGCAAAGCGGGCGAGCTGCTTGGCATAACGCTCGACGTCATAGCCCTCTTGCCGCCGGTGTGCGTAATCGATGGTTTCCGGTTGCACCATTAGGAGCGGTTGATGTACGCTCAGCCAAAACTCGTTAGGACAGCTCAAAAACTGCATGTACGATGTCTTTGACAGGCGAAATTGGGATCTAGGTGCTGGATTCATTTATTATCGGCTTTCTTTGTGATATTTTACGCCTGACAGCGATATTTTCATACTTTGGAGAGCGTACATTGAGCGATTCAATATCCATCTTTCGAATTTTTATCCCGGTAACAGATTTTGACCGTGCGATCGCATTTTATCAGCGTCTATTTGATGACGAAGGGCGACTAATACATCGCGGACGGCAATATTTTGACAGCGGGCCGGTGATATTTGCCGTGATCGAAAATAGCGGGACGCCGATCGGCGACCATATTTATTTTTCGGTTTCGAATCTTGAGGCGGTATTTTCTCGGGCTAAGGAGCTTGATTGTCTGGAAAGCGACAGCGTTCACGGCTCGCCGTCCGGTGAGATAAATTTACGGCCATGGGGCGAGCGGTCGTTTTACGCCCGCGATCCGTTTGGCAACGGTCTGTGTTTTGTCGATGAAAAAACTCTATTTACAGGACAAAGGTAGTGCTTATTTACGAGATCACCGCAGCGGTCGATACTGAGCTTGTTGCAGATTACGAACGATACATGACGGAGCGGCATATTCCGGAGTTACTCGCTACGGGATATTTTGCAGCTGCGTTTTTTGCAAAGAACGGCGGGCAATTCCGCATCGGCTATCACTCGGATACGCAGGAGTTGTTTGACGCCTATATTGCTAATGATGCAGAGCGGCTGCGTGCTGACTTCGCTGAGCACTTTCCGACAGGGATCGAGGTGTCGCGTCAGGTAATGGAGATCGTTGGGTTATTTCCTGCACCGTAACGCCGCAAATCCGCATCTTGCCCGCCATCTGATAATCTATAAACATGCTTATTTTGGGCATCGAAAGTTCGTGCGACGAAACGGCCGGGGCGGTGGTGCGTGACGGCCGCGAGATCGTGTCGTCGGTGATCGCTTCGCAGATCGAGATGCACAAGCCCTGGGGAGGTGTCGTGCCGGAGCTTGCGTCCCGCGAGCATCTTGAAAAGATAGAGCCTATCGTCGCTGAAGCGATCACGCGGGCCGGTGTCTCTTTTGCCGACATTGATGCGATAGCCGTCACTCAAGGTCCGGGCTTGATTGGCTCTCTGCTTGTCGGCGTTTGCTACGCAAAATCGCTTGCGTTTTCATTAGAAATACCAATAGTCGGCGTGAATCATATTGAAGGCCATGTTTATTCAGTGGCGTTCGAAAACCCACCGGTCGAATATCCGGCTCTCGGACTGATCGTTTCGGGTGGACATACAAACATCTTTCATATTCCCGAAGAAGGACAGTACAAAGTCGTGTCACGGACAAGAGACGATGCGGCGGGCGAGGCATTTGATAAGGTCGCGAAGATGCTCGGTCTCGGTTATCCCGGCGGCCCGATAATTGAGAGTCTTGCCCTGCAAGGCGATAAAAGCGGTGTAAAATTTCCAAAAGCAAGGATCTCCGATGGTCGTCCCGACCTTAGTTTTAGCGGATTAAAAACTGCCGTCGCGAGATACGTGCGTGAAAATGAGATCGCTCCAGTAACAAATGGCGTTGAACCATCGCAACAGATCAAAGACCTTGCAGCAAGTTTTCAGGCGGCAGTTGTGCATGCACTGGTCGGCACACTCGAAAAATTGGCAAATGAGTTACAGCCAAATACTCTCATCGTTGCCGGCGGCGTCGCGTGTAATCTGGCTCTTAGATCTGCTGCCGAAGATGCCGGTAATAGGCTCGGCCTGCCGGTATATTTCCCTTCAAAACATCTCTCGACCGATAACGCCGCAATGATCGCAGCGGCGGGTTATCGACAGCTTGTACGTGACGAGCAGGCAAAACTAGATATGACGGCTGACGTGACAATGAGGCTACAAAACGTGGATAATGAGGAAACCGAACTCAGGCAACAACGCGTAAAGTATCGCCTGTAATTTTACTTGCGTTCGAATGGTGCGAGTGGATAGAATAGTAGTACTGAGTTCAAAAAGTTTTAACGTTTATTGATATGAAAAAAATTGGAAGTATAGGTGTTATCGCATTTCTGGTTGGGGTGCTTATTGCCTCTTCGTTTGGTCAGGCAGAAAGTCCGTCAGCGATCACCTTGCAGCCGTTTCTTAGCGGCCTAAGCTCGCCTGTCTTCATGACCCAGGCACCTGACAAGAGCCAGCGATTGTTTATTGTGCAACAAGCTGGATTAATACGGGTGCTACAGCCGGGGTCGACAACGCCAACGACCTTTCTCAATATAACCGGGCCTGTCCTCGCCGGCGGCGAGCGCGGATTATTGGGCCTTGCCTTTCATCCACAGTATCGGTCTAATCGGCGTTTCTTTGTTTATTACACGGCTGATAGTCCCGCCGGAGCTATAACAATATCGGAGTTTCAGGTATCAACTACCGATCCTAACGTAGCCGACCCAACGGAAAAGGTACTTCTGACAATTTCCCATCCGGTGAGCAATCACAATGGAGGTACGATCGCATTTGGGCCGGACGGGTATCTGTACGCAGGGCCCGGCGATGGTGGCGGTTCGAACGACTCATCGAATAACGCGCAAAATATCAATTCATTATTAGGTAAGATCTTGCGGATCGACGTAGATAATGTGCCGGTTGGTCAAGTGCCACAATATAATATCCCGCCGGATAACCCGTATGTCGGGATCGCCGGAGCAGACGAGATCTATGCGATCGGGATGCGCAACCCCTACAGATTTTCGTTTGATCGACGTGGTACTCGCCAATTGTGGGCGGCCGACGTGGGTCAAGGGGCATGGGAAGAGGTTGATATCATAACGAGAGGCGGTAATTATGGCTGGCGCATTATGGAGGGTAATCATTGCAATCCATTCTTTAACGGCGGGGTTTGCACTCCCCCGGTTCCGCATATTTTCCCCGTTTTTGAATACGGCAGCGATCCTCCGCGCTGCTCAATTACAGGCGGTTATGTGTACCGAGGTAGGAGGGGCACTTTCCCAAATGGGGCATATATCTATGGAGATTATTGCTCGGGGGAGATATTGATGTGGCACAACAGCATCCAGACCCAACTTTTAGACACCGCCTTGAATATTGTCGGTTTTGCAGAGGATCAGTCAGGCGAGATCTATGTCATTGGTCAGAGCGGAACGATTGATCGAATAATCGGAACCGCATCGAGGCCTGTCGAAGAAGAGGCTAAGCCTGAAGTAGAGACCCGTACAAAACGGCGGGAAAGGCCTTAGGCACAGGGTGAATTACGACATAACGGCGCGTGCGAGTGTAAATATATTTACTTCGGTGGCGCCGTTTTTCTTTAGTGTTTTGGCACAATACGAGGCCGTCGCTCCTGATGTAAGTACATCATCTACCAGCAGTATTTTCTTTCCCGTAACCAGCTTAGGCCGCAATACTTCGAACGCGTTTTGAACAGTCAGTTCGCGGGCACGTTTATCCATGCCGACGCGGTGAACGGGTGTGTGAGTTTTCCGGCTGAGGCTGGCTTTGTCGACAGGGATTTTTGTAGATCGAGAGATCTCGCGAGCGATAACCTCTGCCTGATTAAACCCGCGTTCGAGTCGCCTCTGTTTTGATAGCGGAATGGGAACGATCAGGTCTGCACAGCTAAATGCGTTTCGCTCGACCGCTTTTGAGATAAGATCTCGCAGACGCTTTGGTAAGACAGGCTC
The DNA here is from genome assembly GCA_040081695.1 of Pyrinomonadaceae bacterium. Lineage (GTDB taxonomy): Bacteria > Acidobacteriota > Blastocatellia > Pyrinomonadales > Pyrinomonadaceae > OLB17. The sequence continues at coordinate 518 of JBEBGA010000261.1, read as the reverse complement.
CGCTTTGAGTGCGATCACGGTTGCGGCGAGGCCGTTTTCATAAATGCCGGCAGCCGCAGCTTTGTCGTAAAAATGATCGTCGCACTTATGGCAAAACACCGCGACCGGGGCGGCTTTGTCGCCAAAGAATGCGCCGCATTTGTCGCAGAGCATCTCACCGCCATCCAAGATACGTGTCTCTTCCCAGCACTTAATACAAGAAATGCCGTCGTCTGCATTCTCAACTTGAGAAAAACAGACACGGCATTCTTGTGGATATATTATCGAGAGCAGGGAGTTTTTAAGCTCCTTGAGCATAAATAAAACTTAGTCTTCGTCGAGCAGGCCTTTCTCGAGCAGTTCCTGACAATCGAGACAATATCTTGCCCAGGGGATCGCTGCGAGGCGTTTTGGATTGACATCTTTTTCGCAATTTTGACACGTGCCGTATTCATCGTCTTCGATACGCAAAAGAGCCTCGTCGATAAGCGTGAGCTGTTTACTTTCGTTTTCCGAATCAGCAAGCATCACATTTTTGG
>JBEBGA010000668.1:0-1076 GCA_040081695.1 Pyrinomonadaceae bacterium | reverse complement strand
GTTCCATCTCGCGATGGGCCGAGCTTCCGGCGGCACGAAGGTGATATTGGTGGTCGTCCACCGCGTCGGCCATCGTGTTCTGCGGATTACGCTGACGGTGCCTGTAATCGTCGATTATCAAATTGCGTGCGAGCCGCATTAACCAATTGGCGAGATCTCCCTGTTTGGGGTCGTACTGGTCAAGTGACCGGTAAACGCGAATAAAAACATCCTGCGTAAGATCCTCAGCGGCGTCGGGGCTGGAGGTAAATCGGTATGCGAGATTGAAAATACGTCTGGAAAAAGCCGAGACAATATCCTCCCACGCCGCCCCGTCGCCCGACCGGGCACGTTTGACGAGATCCGCTCCATTAATTTCGGTTACAGCCTTTACAGCTTCCAACTTTAAGTTCTCCCCGAAACCTAACCTAAACCGTCCAAAGCACCAAACCTCGCCTTGTCAACAATTGGTTACGACCTCTGTCCGGCAAAAGTTCCAATAAAAGGATAGCAGAAATCCGCCGCAAATATCGTTCCAGCGTTCCATACATTTCCCGCACCAAGGGCCGCAAAATTCGCGTGTTTTACTGTTTCATCTTGTTTCACCTTTGTTTCACTCCCTGTTGCAACACGGTAAGCTACTGGTGCACAAATAGTTACTGGTGATTTGGACCGCCGTTTCGAGTGCGATCGTATTAAGCCTTAATAACGCAAATTGACGAAAAGAACCTCTTTTTCTGCCCGGAGATCGTCGATCCCGCAATATTCTGGCTCGACGTTAGCACAGACACGGCATGGTGGAAATACCAATCTGCCGATAATGTCGCATTCTGCCGATTATGGCGATAAGTCAACGCGTGATCGCGATCATAGCGGGCGAGCAGCAAACGTTTCTAAGCGTCTCGCGATCTTTCTGCATCTCTGGATCGGTGTCGAAAGAACTTATAACGGAATTGAAGATCGCGGCAGCACTGGCGTCGGTCGGCTTTTGAATGCCGTAGTGCATCCATTTGCCGTCGCGTCGAGCGGAGACGAGGCCGGTTCGTTTTAGGTATGACAAATGGCGAGAGATCTTGGGGTTATTCGTGCCAAGGGCC
>JBEBGA010000667.1:0-1078 GCA_040081695.1 Pyrinomonadaceae bacterium | reverse complement strand
GGCGGCTGCGTGAAATGCTGCTCGGCTTCGACGGCGCGATCGGTGACGCGGTCGCCTTCGGCCAGTGCGGGCAGCCGGCGGCTGTCGTCGTCGTCGGAGCGTCGATCAGCGGACTGAAGACTTACGTGGTCGATAAAGTCGGCAAGATACTCGGGTCAAACCACTTTATGATCACGCGAATGGCTTCGACCGGGCGAATGTCTGACGAGGAATTTGAGCGAAAGAACCGTCTCAATAAAGACGTGACATGGGCGGAGTATCAATACGTCAAAGCAAACTGTAAATCGTGTATGTATGTCGGGGCCGAGATCGGTGCTAACGCCGATATCACTCAGGACGGTATCGAGATGCCTTCGACCCAGATCCTCGGCTCGACCGACAACATGTACGAGATGACCGACAAGTCACTCGAAGACGGCCGTTTCTTTACCGCCGACGAGGTCACCCGATCCGCTCAGGTTTGCGTAATTGGGACCGACGTTAAAGACAAATTTTTCCCTAACGGCTCACCCGTTGGAAAAACACTAAAGATCCGGGGCGTACCGCTGCAGATCATCGGCGTCGAGGCAAAACGCGGCTCGTTTTTTGGCCAGTCGATGGATCGCCTCGTTTATGTCCCGATCACGCTGCACAATCAGATCTTTTCCCGGACCGGCGGCATCCAGATCCATGGCAAATCGGTCGATAAAGAAAGCTTTCCAGAAGCGATCGACGAAGCCCGTCTCCATCTGCGAAACCACCGCGAACTGATCGGCAGTGCCGAGGAAACTTTCAGCATCGTCAACACCGACGAATTTGGCTCTCAAATGGATCAGATTACCGGTGCGATCGCAGCGGTCGTCGTACCGATCACAATGATCATCCTCATCGTCGGCGGCATTGTCGTGATGAACATCATGCTAGTATCCGTCACTGAGCGAACATTTGAAGTTGGCCTCAGAAAAGCTCTCGGAGCCACGAAAAAACAGATATTGCTACAGTTTCTGATCGAATCATCGCTGCTATGCGTCATCGGCGGCATCATCGGGCTCATTTTGGCTGTCTGCGTCACACAATTGATAACCATACTTGCCGAAAT
>JBEBGA010000666.1:0-1080 GCA_040081695.1 Pyrinomonadaceae bacterium | reverse complement strand
AGGAATTAATAACAAAATCAATTGACTGATTCCGACAGCTATCACAACTCCGAGCACTCCTCCAAAAAAAGTCAAGGTCATGGCTTCAAGCAAAAATTGCAAAACGATGGCTCCTTTGGTGGCCCCGATAGCTTTGCGAATTCCGATCTCTTTGGTGCGTTCGGTCACCGACACCAGCATAATGTTCATGACCCCGATGCCGCCGACCAGCAGACCCAAACACGAAATAGCAATTGCGACCAAGCCGATGCCGCCGATAATCCCGTCAAACTGAGCAATAAAACTATCAGCTGTTTTAATGTCAAAATTATTCGGCTCAGCCGTTTTGACTCCGCGCCGTTGCCGCAAAATGCTTTCGGTTTCGAGCACCGCATCGCCCAACTGTCCTTCTTTGGCCTGAACGATATGGAGCACCGCATCGCGCGTCGGAGCCTCTTTGCGGGCGGTTCTAAACGGCATAAAAACTTTGCGGTCTTCTTCGTTTTCACCGAAAAATCCAGCTTTCCGTTTTTCGATAACGCCGATAACTTCCCACATCGTGCTGTTCATCCGCACCATTTTCCCGACCACATCGTCTTTATTATCAGGAAAGAGCGCTTCGACCGTGTCCACCCCGATGACCAGAACTTTGCGTCTTTGCTGATTGTCCGCTTCACTGATCCAGCGTCCTTGGCGAAGACTCAAATTAGAAATATCGGCATAATTCGGAGTCACTCCATCGGTCAATGCCCACCGATAGTTTTTGCCTTCGTAAATCAGATTGTCGTCGAATCCGCTCCCCCAGGAACCGATGTTGACGGCGATTTGCGCGACATCATTAACGGCCGAGCTTTGCATCAGAACTGCGTCGGCATCTTCGACCGTCAGTGGTTTCCGGTTGCGCTCATCCCGGTTGGGCGGACCGAATCCGGTCGAAAGGTGAAAAACGTAAATGTTATTAGTGCCATATTCTTCGACAATAGAGACAATTGACTGCCGCATTCCGGTCAGAATCGAAGCCACCGCGATCACGACGGTCACGCCGATGACGATGCCGAGTACGGTGAGAAAGCTGCGGAACTTGTGCGAACGCACGGTGTC
>JBEBGA010000665.1:0-1081 GCA_040081695.1 Pyrinomonadaceae bacterium | reverse complement strand
GTTCGGGCTTTACTACTTTCTAGTATTTGGCTGCTTTGTCGCGTTCTCACAGTGGCTCGTGCCCTATTTTGTCAACGTTTATTACCTTCCGCTGGTTACGGCCGGCTTTCTCGCGGCCTGTTTTAGTTTCCCGTCAGGCGTGATCCGAGCCCTCGGTGGGTGGATGAGCGACCTGTTTGGCGGTAGAAAAGTCATGTACTGGGTGCTGGGAGCTTCCGTACTGATCTCCTTCCTTTTAGTAGTACCGAAAATGGAGATCACCTCGCCGGGCAAGGGCGTAACCGCCGAGAAGGACGGAACAATAACGGCTATATCTGACAGCACGATAACCGTCGGCGACAAGACGTATGCATTCAAGGCCAAGAAAGGCGAGCCGCGCAATATCGACGAAGGTGTCCTTGTTTTTCCATCAAAGGAACTTTGGCAGGAACCGGTCGTTGAGCTAGGGCAGTCGGTAAAGCGAAAAGAACTGCTCGCTAGAGGCGTAACAAAAATCTATTTTCAGGCAAATGTTTGGATATTTGCTGTTTTGGTGATCTTGCTTGGCACAGTTTGGGGTATCGGGAAAGCAGCGGTCTATAAGCATATTCCCGAGTATTTTCCCGATGAAGTCGGCGTCGTTGGGGGCATGGTCGGCGTCCTCGGCGGTCTTGGCGGCTTCTTTTCACCGATCATGTTCGGATATTTGCTCGACGGAACAGGTCTTTGGACAAGCTCGTGGATGTTCATCTTTTTCCTTTCCGCGATTTGCCTGATCTGGATGCACATGGTGATCCAGAAGATGATGCGAGAGAAACATCCCAGCTTGATGAAGAAGATCGAGAACTGAAAGAACTCGAAACCGACAGGATTCTTAAATGAACTTTTACGTCTTCAAACTCACGATAGCAGGGATCGGCATCGGCGCGGCCATCGCGATCGGCGTTTACACGTTTATCTACGCGAAAGGGTATTCCTATCTCAGCAACGAGCCGAAAAATTGTGCGAATTGCCACATCATGAATGAACAATACGACGGATGGCAGAAATCAAGCCACAAGGATGTTGCGACCTGTAACGATTGTCATACTCCGCACGACAC
>JBEBGA010000260.1:0-4578 GCA_040081695.1 Pyrinomonadaceae bacterium | reverse complement strand
TCACGAAAACAGCACTGTTTGCGAATTGGCACGGCAGAACCTAAAATCGAGAATCCGGTTATGTATCCAAAAGGCAATCTCTACATCCCTGCGTCACACGGCCAGCTTGAGGCGATACTGAAAGAACCTGCTGGTGAGCATCGCGGTATCGGGCTCGTGTGCCATCCGCATCCGCTCGGCGGCGGGACGATGCATAACAAGGTGGTCTTTCGTGCCGCAGCCGGATTGGTTGATGCGGGACTGACGACGTTGAGGTTTAACTTTCGCGGTGTTGGCGACTCAACCGGCGAGCATAACGAGATCGAAGGCGGCACTGAGGACGTGTCTGACGCTCTCGCGTATATGTTTGATAAATACCCGGACGAAGACATGACTCTCGCCGGATTCTCATTTGGCTCGCGAACTGGCATGCAGGTCGGTATGGCCGATGACCGCGTAAAACGCCTTATTTCGATCGGCACGCCGGTCGAAAAGTACCGCGATTTTGACTTTTTGACCGCCGTCAAAAAGCCGATACTATTTGTACACGGCGACCAAGATGAGTTTTGCACGGTCGAAGGCTTGCTAAGCATTACCGACCGCATACCTCACGCTGAGGTCGTCATATTCGAGAACTGCGGACACTTTTTTGACGAGCATCTGAAGGAGTTGCGGGACGCGATCCGCGACTGGGCAACGAAAGAAATTCAAACAGGATGAACAGGATAGACAGGATTTTGAACGACCGCTGACGTTCTAACTTTTCTTATCCTCTTTATCCTGTTTATCCTGTTAAAATCTTACTTATGGGACAAGAACCTATTAGAGATGCGGCGATACGTTTGACGATGATGCCGCGCGATACTAACGCACACGGCACAGTTTTTGGCGGCGTCATTTTGAGCTACATCGACGTCGCCGGCGGCGTTGAGGCTGTGCGGCACACTAAGCACGAGCGCTTTGTTACCGTTGCGATGAAAGAGGTTATCTTTCACGAACCTGTTTTTATCGGCGATCTGGTGAGCTTTTATGCCAAAACAATTAAGGTCGGAAATACTTCGATCTCTATACATGTCGAGGTCGAGGCGGAGCGTTTTGGAAATAAAGGTCAGGTCGTGCGAGTCACCTCGGCGGATCTGATCTTTGTCGCGATCAACGAAAAACGCGAAAAAGTAGTTATCGGAAAATAGCGGATTTTGCACATTCACCGCTGCAAACTAGAATAGGAAGTATAGGAGAATTCATGCCACATATAATTGCTGAAACAGCAACTGGAACAATTTCATTCGAGGCGGAAACCGGTAAGAAACTGGTGCTCGCACTCGAGGACAACGGCGTTGACATTCTGCACCGCTGCGGTGGCAACGCACGTTGCACGACATGCCGTGTCGAGGTCGTGGTCGGCGATGCCGGAACGATGGGCCCCGACGAAGAGGCCATTTTGTCGACCAAAGGCGATCTCGCACCTAACACGCGTCTGTCGTGCCAGATCCGCTGCGAGAACGATCTCGAAGTAAAAGTTATCAATCAGGCCAGCGTCGCGGGAATTGACGCCGGAACCCGACCGCAAGACTAGGAGAAATCATGGGAACAAACACGACATATACTGCAAAGACATTTGACCTGAGCGATCTGACCGGCATTTCGAACGAAACGCTGGCGATGCACTTTAAGCTCTATGAGGGCTACGTCACCAACACCAACACTTATAACCAACGCATCGCTGACATGATCGGCGGCGGCGAATTGGACGCGACACAGGTCGCGGCGTTTAGCGAGATCAAACGGCGGTTTGGGTTTGAATATAACGGCATGGTTCTGCACGAATACTATTTCGAAAACATGCAGAAACACGGCACCGGCGACCCTTCGACGGGCGATGCATTTATCAATGCAGCCGCAGAGAGCTTTGGCGATTACGACGTGTGGAAAGCTGATTTTATGAACACCGGCAAGATGCGTGGCGTGGGCTGGGCAGCCTGTTATCAGGACCCGTCAAACGGTGCGATATCAAATCACTGGATCAACCTGCACGAAACCGGCAACGTCGCCGGTTACAAGCCGATCCTGATCATGGACGTCTGGGAACACGCGTTTATCAAAGATTACGCACCGGTCGACCGCCCGAAATACATCGAGGCGTTCTTTGCCAACATCAACTGGGACGTCGTAAACTCGCGACTGGGGTAAATTAGAGGTAATATTTAACAGGATGGACACGATAAACAGGATTTATTTCCGATCCTGTAAATCCTGTCCATCCTGTTCAAATTTGTGATGATAGAAGAAGGCGTATTAGTTCAAAAATTTCTGAACCGCAAGCAGCGTGAGCGGCTCAAAAAGCCTGATTGGTTAAAGATCAAGCTTGGCGACCCGCGCAATCAAAACGCCGTGCTTGAGCTGATCGACGGCCTAAATCTGCACACCGTCTGTCAGGAAGCCAAATGCCCAAATATCTTTGAATGCTGGACCGACAAGACCGCGACGTTTATGCTCGGCGGCGACACCTGCACGCGGCACTGCGGCTTTTGTGCGGTCAACAAAGGCAAGCCGATGGACCTCGATCCACTTGAGCCAACACACGTCGCTGAGGCCGTAAAACATCTCGATCTTGCTCACGCGGTCATTACCTCGGTCAATCGCGACGACCTGCCCGACGGCGGTTCGATGCACTGGGCCGAGACCATTTTTCGCGTCCGCGAGATGAACCCCGAATGTAAGGTCGAGGTTCTGATCCCCGATTTTAACGGTGACGAAGTCGCTCTAAATAACGTCCTCGTCGCACGTCCTGACGTTCTCAATCACAATACCGAAACCATTGCACGTCTCTACCGCCGTGTTCGCCCTGATGCCAAATACAACCAAACACTAGAGCTGCTCGAACGCTCGGCACATTTCCGCGACACACAGTTTCCCGCGATGAAAACCAAAAGCGGCATCATGGCCGGTCTCGGCGAGACATTCGAAGAGGTCGTCGATCTGATGAAAGATCTCCGCAGCGTCTCGTGCGACATCATGACCATCGGCCAATACCTGCAGCCCTACGAAAAACGTCTGCCCGTCGAGCGGTACGTCACACCCGAAGAATTCGCCGAATGGAAAAAGATCGGCATGGCAATGGGATTCAAACACGTCGAATCATCACCGCTGACACGCAGCTCTTACCACGCCCGCGAACAGGCGGAGTAGTTAATTTGCCCAAATAGTTGCGCTATAATTCGAAGCCATATGAACGATACTGAAAAACAAAAAGCGATCGAGGTCTTGAATAAGATCATGGAATTGGAACTGGCCGGTGTGGTGCGTTATACGCATTATGCGCTGATGGTGTTTGGGTATAACCGGATACCGATCGTTTCGTGGCTACAGAGCAATGGCGACGAGTCGCTCATGCACGCCCGTAAGGCGGGTGAATTTGTAACGATGCTTGGCGGGCATCCGTCTTTGAAGATCGGTTCGCTGCTCGAAACCGAAAAGCACGATATCGGCGACATATTGCGGGAGAGTTTTGAACAGGAAAGGACGACTCTAGCCGCATATTATGAGCTATTGTCCACGGTCGAGGGCAAGTCTGTTTCGCTTGAGGAATATGCTCGCGAGATGATCCTGCTCGAGGAAATGCACCTCGATGAGGTCAACAAAATGCTCCGCAAGCCGGGCGAGATAACGCCTTTTAGTGAGTAATTTTTGTCGTTTTACAATCCGGATTTGAGGAACCGGCTAATATTTTATTGCCTAAATTTAAGATGAATGTTTTAGAAACTGAAAGACTGACTTTACGTAAACTGGACTCCGCGCTCGATGCGGAGTTTATTTTTGAGCTGCTCACCACGCCAAAGTTTTTACAGTATATCGGCGACCGAGGCGTCCGTTCGGCGGACGATGCAAGCGATTTTATCGAGGACCGCTATCGCGAGAGCTATCGCGTCCACGGCTACGGATTGTACGCGGCAGAGCTAAAGACCGACAATACGGCGGTCGGGCTGTGCGGTTTTGTAAAACGCGAGCATTTTGAGTTTCCCGACCTCGGCTTTGCGTTTTTGCCGGAGTATGAGGGAAACGGATATGGGTTCGAGTCTGCGTCGGCCATGATGACGTACGGCCGCGAAAAACACGGCTTTACAGAGATCCACGCGATCACATCGCTCGACAATGAGGTCTCGGGCCATCTGCTCGAAAAGCTCGGATTTACCTTTACACGCTTGATAGATTCGCCCGAAGGTGAAAAACTGCGCCTGTTTGCAAACAAGCCCTAACGTATGGGATTGATACAGAAAATTATCAAAGCTATCATGCCCGCCGCGACGCTCGCGTCGATGGAGGCCGAGTCGCGAAAATGGATCGTAAAATGCAAAACCTGCGGCACCGAACGCAACATATGGGAAATGGGCGGCGTCCGCTACAGTGCAAAAGGCTCAAAAACAACCGTTGTCCGATGCGAGCCCTGCGACACATTCCGCTCGCACTCGGTCACATATTCGGAGTTTTAATCCGTTAATTTCCAAGCAGTTCCCTGACCGCACGATCTAGCTGCGAATCTTTTCCGGTCAGACTCTCACCTATCGGCCGTGTCACCGGCACATCCGGCGTTCGCGGATT
>JBEBGA010000664.1:0-1088 GCA_040081695.1 Pyrinomonadaceae bacterium | reverse complement strand
ATCTTCATTCCATATCACTGGGGCGAACAACTCGCTGTAAATCAATTAACCAATCCGGCACTGTTCTTTATGGACCGCCGCCCAGGCCGCTCGACCTGGTCGAACTTGAGGTGCGCGACGGCGAGGTCTTTGCGGTTGGCCGACGAGTGCGTGGGAATGAAAGCTAGTATGAGAAGAGAAACCCAGAAAGCAAAGTTTAGCGGATCGCGTCTCCTGGCTCGCGGTCGCACGGCAATCTGGCAGGCACGTCTTGCCTTGCTGGTCATGATCAACCTGGCCCAACTTTGGATAATGTCTGCGGTGATCGAAGCGGCACTTGAGCATAGCTACCACCAGCTCTTGCCGCTCGTCATAGCTTCAGCCGTGTGTTGGGTGATCTCGATGACAATTATTTTATGGTGGCGACCCGCACCTAAAGCACGGCTTTGATCTAGTAGAAAAAACTATCTCGTAGATGGAGAATACAACCCCAAAAGGCGCGAATCGAATACTTTTCATGAACACGCTGGCGTTCACAGTGTGCTTTGCCGCGTGGATGCTGAACGGGGTGCTCGTTACCTTCTTGACCGTCAACCAGGTTTTTAACTGGTCAGCGACCGAGGTTGGTTGGCTGCTCGGTATTCCGGTTCTTACGGGATCGATCTTTCGCCTGCCGGCCGGAATGCTGACCGACAAGTACGGCGGGAAACCCATATTTACATCTCTGCTTTTTTTCAGCGCGATTCCGATGTATCTGTTGTCATATGCAAACAGTTATTGGGCATTCGCACTGTGCAGTTTCGGATTCGGATTAGCCGGCGTGTCGTTCTCGGTCGGAATAGCCTACACATCAGTTTGGTTTCCCAAAGAACGACAGGGTCTGGCTCTCGGAATCTTTGGAGCAGGAAACGCGGGAGCGGCTCTGACGACCCTTGTGGCTCCGACGTTACTCAATTCATTTACAAATAATTCAAGCAACGTGGATGGCTGGAGACAACTGCCGGTTGTGTACGCAGCCGCTCTCGTCGTAATGGCGATCGTCTTTTTTCTTGCAACAACGAATAAGAGGCCGCTGACAGACGCGAAAGGGTGGGTTGCTCAGTTGGCAC
>JBEBGA010000663.1:0-1091 GCA_040081695.1 Pyrinomonadaceae bacterium | reverse complement strand
ATCTCTTGGGCAAATCCTACGACCGCTCCAAGACAGATCGCGATCGAGACAGCAAGTAAACAGAAAGTTTTTCTCAACATATTCCCTCTTTATTTTTGTTTAATTTCTCTTGAGCCGACCGAATATCCATAAATATCGTTTACGTTTATGGACGTTTATTCAAATTTTCGTTATTGCTTCCTTTACGACGAAACGGCAAAACCTACGAAAGCCTTGATATCAAACGCGTTGTTACGAAAAGATAAAATCTGATTCGGTTATAACTCGATAACTGCTATTTGTAAAGCAAATATGATGCCCTGCGGGCGTTAAACTCGGTAATTTTTGGACTGACCAATTTTTCGATAGCCTCGGGCGTGTCGCCTCGCTTTACGGCGGCGAGGATGTCGGCGTTTACGAGGAGGCGTGCGTAGCGGTCGACTTGCCAGTCGTTCGGGTAAAGTTTACGCAGGGCACATGCGATCTCGATGCCGGTTTTGAACGAATTGAAAGCCTTTCGGTCGGTGATGACGATGTTGATGCCGCCTAATTGTTCGTCTTTGAAGACTGACGCGTTTGGCTTGAATCTGACGGGCACGAATCTGACACCGGCGATATTTTGGGCGTTCAGATGAGCCGCGAGCTTTTGGCCGTCGAGCCACGGGGCACCGACTACTTCGAATGGCGTATCCGTGCCGCGGCCGACGCTGAGGTTTGTGGTTTCGAGCAGGCCGATGCCGGGATAGAGCGTGGCCTCGGTGAGCGAACGCATATTCGGGCTTGGGTTGACCCAAGTTTGACCAGTCTCATCGAACCACATCGAACGCGTCCAACCGTCCATCTTGATCACTCGCAAGTCGGCACCGATCTTTCGCTCGGCGTTGATCAATTGCGCATACTCGCCGATCGTCAATCCGTAACGCACCGGCACCGTGTGAGGTGCGATGAAATTGAGCTTGTCTTCGTCGGCCAGCGAGCCTTCGACGGCGTTGCCGTTTATCGGGTTTGGGCGATCAAGCACAAAGACCGGCTTCCCGGCCTTCGCGGCCTCTTCCATCACGTTCTTGAGCGTCGCCGTGTAGGTGTAAAATCTCGCCCCGATGTCCTGAATG
>JBEBGA010000662.1:0-1098 GCA_040081695.1 Pyrinomonadaceae bacterium | reverse complement strand
GAACATTGGATCTACTTTGCTTCAGAAGCGGAACGCTCCCAATTTGTGACAATAGTCGGTGAGGAGGGCTTTTCTGTAGAAGACCTGTCTAAAGACGAAGAACACGAATTACCTTACAAGGCTCAGATTTCTAGATTGGACAAGGTAACGCCGGAAGCTACGGACGACTATATCCTAAAACTCTGGCAGTTGGCCCAAGACTATAAAGGTAATTATGACGGTTGGGAAACCTTTATTGTAAAAGAATGAAAAACATCGACTCAAGATCACACGTTCGCGGCGAGTCCGTTTATTTGGACGACATTCCTGTTGTCCAGGGGACGCTGTATGCGTGTGTTTTTGATTCGCCGGTGGCTCACGGCAAGCTCAAAAGTATAGATACGAGCACCGCGGAAAAGTCTGAGGGTGTTTTTCGCGTTATTACCGCCACGGATATCGTCGGCGAGATTCAGATCGGCGGCATCGTGCCGGACGAGCCATTGCTGGCAGATACCGAGGTTCATTTTCAGGGAATGCCGATCGCCATCGTTCTCGCAACCAGTGAAGCTCTCGCCCACAAAGCCGCAAAGCTTATCACCGCCGAGATCGACGAGCTTGAGGTCGTCACCGACCCGCGTGTCGCCGCCGCAAATGGCGACCTGATCGTGCCGCCAAAGAAATTTGTGATGGGCGACACCGATGCCGCTTTTGCCAATTGCGAACATATTTTCGAAGGCAAGACCGAGCAAAACGGACAAGAACATCTCTATATCGAGACGCAGGGAGCCTACGCCGTGCTGATGGAAAACGGCGGGATGCGTGTCTATTCTTCGACCCAAGGGCCGACTGCTGTCCAGCGTGCAGTATGCCGCGTAACGGGCCTCGCAATGCATCAGGTCGAGGTCGATGTCCAGCGGCTCGGCGGCGGGTTTGGCGGCAAAGAAGATCAGGCAAACGCCTGGGCCGGGATCGTCGCGGTCGCAACGCAGCTAACAAAACGCCCCGTAAAATATGCCCTGCACCGCATGGAAGACATGCGTGCGACCGGAAAACGGCACCCGTATTCGTCAGATTATAAGATCGGGCTCGACAAAGATCTCAAGATCGTTGCCTACGAGG
>JBEBGA010000661.1:0-1100 GCA_040081695.1 Pyrinomonadaceae bacterium | reverse complement strand
ATGTCGTCGTTGCGACGACACAATACAACATCGGAGCCGATCGCATTTTGAGCAATGCCGGGCCTACCAATCTCTTTGCCGGAGTCTTCGCCGGAGCCGCGAACATCACCGGCAGTATCAACTCGTTTTTCGGATGGAGCGCGGGACGTAACAACACCACCGGCCAGCAAAACGCATTTTTCGGAGGGGGGGCGGGCCAATCAAACGATTCGGGTCTCCGCAACGCATTCTTCGGAGCGTTTGCAGGCAACTCGAACACGGAGGGTGACGACAACGCATTCTTCGGGAATAATGCAGGCTTATCGAACACGACGGGCGGCTTCAACGCATTCTTCGGGAGGCGTTCAGGCGACGCGAACACCACCGGGAGCAATAATACGATCATCGGTGATAACGCCGACGTGGGAGCCGGCACCCTGAACTTTGCGACTGCCCTCGGGGCCGGCGCAGTTGTCTCTGCTAGCAATACGGTTGTCCTCGGCCGTCCCGGTGGTGAAGACACAGTTCGTGTTCCGGGCAACCTGGGCATCGGCACAACTACAAACCCTGTGTATAAACTTGATGTGCTGCATGGCGCTAGTGACGGTATCCGCGTTAAATCAAGTTCCGGTTTTTCTGTTGTTGACATTGACGCGGCTAGCGGCGATGCTGCCTTGCGGTTTCAAAAAAACGGAGCTACTCAATGGAATATCCGCAACGAGCCGGGTACGGATAATTTACAAATATTTGAAATAGGCGGCTTTGCCGATGGCGGTGAAAGAATGTCAATTGAAAATAACACGGGCAATGTATCCATCGGCGGCGGCAACCCAGCCGTAAAGCTACATGTACAAGGCGGATCAGAGGCCGAGCCGAATGGCGGCGGCTACATCGTCGCCGGCTCAATAGGCTCGACCAACGTCGTGATCGACGATAACGAGATCATGGCACGCAGTGGTGGGGCGACAGCACCGTTCTTTATAAACAACGACGGCGGCAACGTACTTTTGATCGCGGGCGGCACCGGCAACGTCGGCATCGGCACTTCGGCACCCGCCGACAAACTGGACGTGGATGGCGATATTCGTATCGGTCTAGACGGCACGAACCTAGGATGCGTG
>JBEBGA010000660.1:0-1101 GCA_040081695.1 Pyrinomonadaceae bacterium | reverse complement strand
GCCTTGAAACATCCCCAAGCACCCGAAATCTTTCAAAAACCCATTGCGGAAATCGACCTAAATGGGCTTCCACCTCGCGACATTCCTGGATTCTCAGATGCCGTTATAGCTCGTTACGCGCTCGAATACGCGAGTAAAGGCTGGAACGCCGTTATCACCGTAGACGATGAGTTCGTCCGCGTGGTTGCGATCCCGGAAAACAGCATCGACCCCAAGAAATATGTTCTTGGATTACTACAACATCGCTATCTGGACGACGCTCTTCCGATTCTGGAAGCTTTGTACGGCATGGTTGACGATGCGGAGATCGCTTACAACTATGGCATCTGTCTGAGCGAACTCGGCCGTATTGAAGACTCCGTAAAACCCCTTCAACGTTGCACAGATCTCGATGCCGATTACACGAATGCCTATGTCGGCCTTGGTGTCGCTTATACCAAGCTCGGCCGCAACAAAGATGCGGAGCGAGCACTGCGTGAAGCCATCTATCAGGATCCCAAAAACGCGCATGCCAAACGCAATCTGGCAGCCGTCCTAGCGCGCTCCGGAAAACACACTGACGCCCTGCCCTTCTTTCGGCAGGCCGTCACTTTGGCTCCCAACGACCCGGGTGCGCTCCTCGGGCTTGCGCAGTGTCTCGATACACTGGGTGGCGATCACCGCAAGGAAAGCAATAAGGTCTACGACGAGATTGCCCGACGGTTTGACGACAACCCCATCGCCGAAGTCGCTAAAAAGGCCCTCACCCGCATCGCCAACGAACAACTCCACGCCACCGTGGATGGCGAAGTTCGAATGGATGCCGTTTTCTATATGCAGGGGGCTATGGATGACTTCGCCAGGAAATCCAAGAAGGAGATCGGCCAGATCGTCATGGAAATCGCAATAATCGGACAAACTGGTCTCCAGATCAACAAGCCGGATATCCGCTATACGCTCAAAATCCTGCCGGGTGAGTTCTCAGGCCTGCAACTCGTCTCCATCATGCACACTGGAATCCTTTTGCTCGACCCCAAAGCCGAGACCGGCACCGGCCTGGATCGCGAGTATGAGTTGGCTACTGCCATGCGCAAAAAGGATGAAAAATAAAGCGTGACCGTG
>JBEBGA010000659.1:0-1103 GCA_040081695.1 Pyrinomonadaceae bacterium | reverse complement strand
AGGCTGCTGCTTCTCAACATAACGACCTGTCAAATATGACGAGCGGGCAAACTGAGTAAAAGCAAAGCCACCCGTCGCAGCCAGAACCGCCGCGGCGACCATGCTGATCCGGGCGATGTTGTTTGCACTTTTATTAAAAAATTGAGCCATCTCTGACCTATAACGGAATTCGGATTACAAAAACCATACCCCGACGTTTCTGGTCCCAGAGTGGAAAACACCAGTATTCATCGGCCAATTCGGTCTATTTTTAAGATTGCGTACCCTAAAACTGGTTACGATTTTACTAAAACTTAGAAAATCCGCAACTTGCACTACTCGAAAATAGTCTTTCCGGCAACTATTTCGCAATATTGCGTTAAATTAGTTCTGTTAATAAGTCGAATTACAGAACGCACTCATTATTAATCTGCATTTCCACCGCTCAGCAACGCGGCCCCGATCGCGGCCGCAGACGAACCAAGTTCGCCCTCGACTATCGTCGTCGAGTCAAAGGCTGGCTTGAATGAGAGTTCGCGTGCCCGCTCGACGATCGCGTCGAGCACGAGCTGCTTTGCCTGCATGATCTCGCCGCCGACGATCACGCGTTCGACATTTAATAGATTGATAACCGTCGCGATGCCCGTGCCGACGTATGTGCCGGTTCGCTCGAGCATGAGCTGAGCGAAATCGTCTTCGTCCGCCGCCGCCTGAATTATCTCGGGCAGGCCGATATCTTCTTCGCTCAGTTTGTTCAGCGATGAGGTACTGTCCTGCATAAATCGGCTGCGGGTGCGGCGAATAATGTTTGCCGACGACGCCACATCTTCGAGCCGTGCACCTTCCGAGTTGATCGTAAAATAGCCAAATTCACCCGCAAAGCCCGCGGCACCGTGCCAGATCTCGCCGCTGAAAATAAACGCACCGCCGACGCCGTCGCCGAGCGTTGCGTAAAAAAGATCGTTGCAGCCGCGTCCCGCACCGAGCCGATGTTCGGCATAGGCCGCCGCATTTGCATCGTTCTCGAAAACGGCGTCAAGGCCGGTGGCATTCCTGAGTTCGCTGACGAGATCCGTTTCCGAATGAGCCGGAACATTAGCCGAATATGCAACGCGTCCGGTCGC
>JBEBGA010000658.1:0-1104 GCA_040081695.1 Pyrinomonadaceae bacterium | reverse complement strand
ACCTCAAGGCGTCTGACAAATAAGGGCGATGTTCATAATGCAGCGCTATCCCACGACGGCAAATTGTTTGTCTATTCTACCGGGACTTCGCGTTCACTGAGACTGGGTCAAACCAATGGCGGAGATGACATCGAGTTGATTCCCCCGTCCGATGTGACCTACCGCAGCCTCGCGTTCTCGCCCGACAATGGTTCGATTTACTACGTCATCACGGGTAAAGATCATCCCAATGGCGGTCTATTCAAAATAAGTTCATTGGGCGGTGTCGCCGAAAAGCTTCGTAATAATATTCGGATCCACGTGGCATTTTCGCCGGATATGAGTCACTTTGCATTTGTCGGTAAAGCTGAGGATAACGACGGCTCATCACTTTATATTGCAGAGACGACTGGGACTAACAAACGTGAGATCGTAAGGCGTTTAAGCAAGTTCCAGTTTGATACAAGCACGGTTGCATGGTCGCGAGACGGCAAAACGATCGCGGTTTCGGCTATCAGCGAAAAAGGCGAAGGCGTTGATCGCGAGGTGTTTTTGGTTAATGCCGAGGATGGGAATATCCGGCAACTGACCGAGAAGAAATTCCGGGGCATCAGCGGTCTTGCCTGGCTCGGTGACGGCACGGGTTTGACAATGATTGCAGCGGAACGCACCGAGGTTTACTCTCTGATATGGCACGTTTCGACAAGCGATGGTTCGGCTCGCCGGATCAATGCTAGCCTGACGAATTACGGCTCGCCGCTCGACGTTTCCGCTGACAACGGCTCGATGCTGGCGGTTACGTCCGATTCAATAACAAATATCTGGACCGCACCTGCGGACGCGCCGGAACAGGCAAAACAGATAACAACATCGGCCTTCGGCGGCGCACTTGGTCGAGTCGGCATCGTCTGGCTCGTTGACGGACGCATCGTTATGTCCGGTCATGACAAGGCCGGTGGAAATCCTTTGTGGATAGCTGACCCGGACGGTAAAAATCTAAAACAACTGACGCCGGACGGTTCCATCGACACGAATCCCTCGGCAACGGCTGATGGACGCACGGTTGTTTTCGGATCGAATCGCAGCGGTGCGGTGGAGATCTGGCGTATCGATTTAGCCAGCAAT
>JBEBGA010000657.1:0-1106 GCA_040081695.1 Pyrinomonadaceae bacterium | reverse complement strand
ATGCTTTACCGTCAAACATTCGCTACGGACGCCAATCGCGTCCGCCAGACGGTTCGTCACAAAATGTGCTCCAAAATCGTAGCTGAAACCTTCTTCGTCCTTAAAACTCGCGGCGAGACCAGCGATTTTTTTGCCGGCTTCGAACAGCACGAACGGTACTCCTCGTTCGCGCAAATAATCGGCCGCCGTCAATCCGGCGAGGCCCGCGCCGATAATGGCGACGGGTTTTATGTCTTGAGTCATTGGTTCTGCCTTACTATTGGCCATCTCGATTCAACTTTCTTTCCGTAGCAATTCGCCCATCGCGACGAGCGTACATTTTGTACCTTTACACGTCGGAATAGATCAGCGTAGATTCAAATTCGTGGCTGACGACCGCGTAAGACACGGGATTTACATTGATCGGAACACTCGGCTCAAAATATCGATAGGCTGCGATGAGCGCAAAAACAGGGGCATCACCAGGACGGCTACGCGCTCGTTGACGGACACAAACGTTCGCTGTTGCGGCATTTCACTCGTGCTAGAAATTCCTTTGTCGATAAACTCAGATGACTGCATCGTTAAAAATTCTCGCTAACTAGTCTGCCCGATCACGGTCGCCTTTACGCGTTTGGTGTCGCCGCTTAGTCGCACCGACGCGGCGTGCACGTCCATAGAGACAACTTCAAAATTCTCTGCGTAGATCGACAGTATCTCGCTGACCAACGCCAGCTTTTTCTCAAATGGCATTCCCATGCCGGGAAAGAACTTTAGCTCGCTCACGTCGTCACCGCACAAAAAATCCAACGGATGCAGCAGTAGCGACGGCTGTGTGCCGGTCAATTTGCAGGTTGCAAGCGCGGCGCGCCAGTACGTTATCGCCGCCATTCGCGAAAACGTTGCAAGATAAACCAGGTAGCTCGCATGTATCGGCGTTTTTACAAGCGGAAACGTCGTGACCGGTATCTCGACGAGCGTACGGCCGGCGGCCTCGACAAAGTGCGGTTTCAGCGATTGAAATCCGTCGGAGAATTTCCCAAAAAGTTTCTTGCGTTTTGCTTTCTCTTCGTTGCTCATCTTCGATGAATTAAAGAAGAAAAATGCACGGGCAAGCGGGGCAATAT
>JBEBGA010000656.1:0-1107 GCA_040081695.1 Pyrinomonadaceae bacterium | reverse complement strand
GACACCGACATTGAATCCGTCAGCTATCGGAGCCGTCGAATATGCTCCGATCATTTCGTGACTCTTTTCATCGTAGATCGCGGTGAAAGGAACGAGAGCCGATTGAACCTGTAACCCGGACTCGAGCCATTCGTCAACGATCTTGAGATCGGCCATCGGTTTGCGGTCACGTGCCACCGTTGCGTCCGGGTGAAATATAGCACGGCCAGCACCGTCGACGACGAAGACCATCGGCAGCCCGGCATTCCACAGATCTGCCTCCTTTGAGGCGTTGATCCCGACCACGCTTTGTGAGATCTGCTGTAGCGATGCGATTGCAATGATATCCGCAGCTTTTATTCCATTTAGCGTCACGGAAGACGCGAACGGCATAACCGCTCCCGCGCTGACCCTCTGCGGATCACCGACGCGGACCTTGTTCTTTGCGGCATTTGTAGCCAACTCGGCTGCCATCGCCTCGACTTGTTCGCGAGTAAGCGATTCGGCGCGAAAGACTGAGACAGATTCGGAATTGACGGGCTTAACGTAAAGAGCAAGCAGCTCTGGATTTTCGCGTAAGGTGGCGCCAAGCTTTGTCTCCGTTTGTGCCGAAGACATAACGGCGGGATCACCGGCCAGCTCGAGAGCAGTCGAAAGGCTGGAGACAATAGAAGTCCACTTCCGCCCAAACATCTCGATCTGGCGGGCCTTTTCCTGCACAAGTTGGATCTGATATCTATTTTCGGCGGTGCGCAGCTCGCGGCCGCTCTTTTCGGACAGAAGCCAGCCCGTCATGACAAGCGGCACCAGCCCGACAAGCAGGAGCGTGGCGACGACGAAGATGATTAGACTTACTCTTTTCTTAGTGGCGGGCATCTGCGGGGAAGGCGTGTAAAAACGCCTAAATAATTTTAGACGATTCGGGCCGGATTGGTCAACAAGTTTTAACTTCCGTTTTAGGCTACAGTTTTTTGACGATCACGAGCGTAATATCGTCATTTGGGGCGGCAGTTCCAGTGAAATCCGAAAGGGCGGACTCCACCTTGTCTCGAATTCCCGACGCCGAGCGTCCGACATTGGCACTGACCACTGCTTTGAGGCGATCCATGCCAAATTCGTCCTCTGCAA
>JBEBGA010000655.1:0-1109 GCA_040081695.1 Pyrinomonadaceae bacterium | reverse complement strand
GATGACGAGGCTGTTCAGATAATTGATCAGCTTCGGATCGCGTGTCTCGGCACGGGCAATAGCGAGATCGGCGGCGGCACGACGATAAAGCTCGCCAAACTCGCGAACCTCCATCTTCGACAAAGATCGGAGACCGCCGCCCGGTATAATCTCAAGCAGATCTTCGAGCCGCTTCCAGTTATCTTTATGTTGGTCGAGAAATCGGTTCACAAAAAGAATGATACGCGTCATGTCGTTGCCTTTCCAAGGCGCGAACCCTAAACTCTATTTTTGGCCCCAATGTCCGAAGAAGTCCGCAAATATCACGAAGAAGATGCGATCGGCAAGACCTACGACTTTCGCATAGCGCGTCGTCTGTTAGGCTATCTAAAGCCGTATTGGCGGCACGCGACAGTGGCGGTCTTTCTGACGCTGCTTACAAATATTCTGATCAGCACACAGCCGTATTTTACAAAGATGGCGGTGGACGATTTCATCAAGCCCAAGAACACTGATGGTATCTTGCTCTTTGCCCTCGCGTTTTTCGGAGTTTTTCTCTTCCGGTTTCTGTTTTCGTACATACAGGAAATATTGCTAAACTCGGTCGGCCAGCGGGTGATGTTTGATCTGCGAACCGAGCTTTATACGAAGCTGCAAAAGCAGGAGGTCGCATATTACGATCAATATCCTGTCGGTCGGACGATGACGAGGTTGACCGGCGACGTCGATGCGTTAAACGAGCTTTTTACATCCGGCGTGATAGATGTGCTCGGCGATCTGGTCATTATCTTTGCGATCATCGGGATAATGTTCTGGCTCGATTGGAAGCTGGCTTTGGTCTCGCTCGTAACGGTACCGCTACTTTTTACGGCGACGAACTGGTTTCGCAAACATGCCCGTCGCGGTTTTGACCGCGTCCGTACACGTAATGCGAAGCTCAGCGCGTTCCTGCAAGAGTACATTTCCGGCGCCCAGACCGTTCAGCTTTTTAATGCTGAGCAGAAAGCACAAGCACGATTCCGCGACATCAATGACGACTATCGCAACGCAAATATCGAGACTATTCTTTACTACTCGATCTTTTATCCGCTGGTCGATTTTATCGGTGCGGTCGGCATCGCAGTCGTTAT